>NZ_SCTN01000142.1 GCF_004297345.1 Aquabacterium sp.
TGAACGTGCTGCGCGTGGCTGAGGGATGCTGCCACCGCCGCCGCCACTGAGTGCCGCCAGTTGACGGCGAGCCCGCACGGTGGCGCGTTCGATCAGTTCGGCTTGCTCGAAAGCCTTGAATCGGCCCGTATCGCACATCTTGGCCAGCGTTCTGGCCGTCAGCGAAATGGTTTGCTTGTGCGTGTGGCCGTGGTTGAAGATGAAGAAGGTGCGGCCATCGCTGACCCAGGTCAGGCGCACCTTTTTCCACTGGCCTTGCATCATCATCTGGTAAGCCGCACCCTTCTGGATATGGTGCACGAGTTGCAGGCCCGCAGAAGGGGGCGCAGGTGCATCCAGATTGATGTCGATTTCCGTGAGGCTGGGATCGTTCTCTCCGGGCAGATCCAGGTCGATGTCCAGCGGGCCATCCGCCAGCACGGCGGCTTCGGGCAAGAAGCCTGCTTCCTTGATCTCGGTGGGCGACAAGGCCGGCACCACCGTCAGAACGGGCGGGGCCTTGATGTCGTTCAGCGCTTCGGGCAGTGGGTCGTTGGCAGCCTCTTCGCGGCTGGGAATCGCGATCTGCTCGACCTTGGTCAACTGGTGCTCCAGCAAGCGCTGGGTCAGGTCATGCTGGGGGGCTGCTTTCAGGCACTCGGCGTGTGCCGGTAGCAGTTGGGCAAAGAACGCCTGTTTGGCCTCTTCGGCCCACTGAATCAGGCCCAGGCCCTCATTGAGGTCCTTCATCAGCTGCGGCAGCTTGAGCAGGAAATCCTTGCGCAGTTGCGGGTGACCCTTGGGCTGCACGCTCAGCGCCAGATTGTGGCCAGCCGTCTTCATCCGGGTCGCCAGCTGTGATTGGGCGCCATCCCGCGCCGCGGCCATCACCTGCACCTGGCTCCAGATCTGAGACAGGAAATCCCGCAGGAAATCCGGCATCTCGACGTCGGCCAGTTCGCGCTTGAGGATCTGCATGTAGCGCTGGTGCACACGCAGATCGGCTTCCTTGCCGTTGAGCATGGCGGCCACGGCGGCGTTTTCGGCAGCTTCGCGGGCGTTTTCGCTCTCGATGAAGGATTCCAGGTCGGCCAGCTTGGACTCGTAAATGTCCATGCGGTCGAAATCACCGTCCACGATCTCATTGACCAGGGCGGTGACACGGTCCAGGCAGGCTTGCCCCGGGCCGCTCTCGTAGTCGTCAAATGACGCCGAGAGCGTGGCGATGCGGTTCACGAAGCGTCGAACAGGGTGCTTGCGCGAATTGAAGAAGCTCATGTCCGCCAGCGCCACACGCAGTACGGGCATCTGCAGGCGGGCGATCTGGCGCGCCATCAGCGGCGACACCTTGGGGTCGGACAGCACTTGATCGAACAGGGCCGCGACGATGTCGATCACCATCTGATCGAGCGCTGCGCCACCGCTGGCCTTGACCAGTTCTTCTCTGTGGGCGCGGATCAGGTTGACAGCCATCAGGGGGCCAGCAAAGCTCGATCCGGCATCTCCTCCATGTGCGATGGCGGCAGGCGTCACGCCGTCATCTGCAGGCATGCCGCCCGGGAAATCGGCCGTCCATCCCTGTTGGGGCGACTGGGCTGCAATCTGGCGCAGCAGGTTCTGGAAGTCGGGGCTGACGGCGGGCAGGGCGCCAGGCTGGCGAGGCGAGGCGGCACCTCGCAATCCCATGGGCATGGCACCGTCGGCCATCGGCATGGGCATCGAGACGCCAAACATCTCGCTGAGCGCTTGTGCGGCCCGCATGTGGGTTTCAGCGTTGATCGGGCCGGTGTGCTGATAGCCGGACGTGATGCGTCCGCCCATGCTGTCCGGGAATGAGCCAGGCTGGGTGTGCATGGCCAGGTCACCGTTGAGGCTGCCAGGGTTGGTGGGCGACATGCCCCCATGCACGCTGTTGGTGGTCTGACGTGTGCGGTTGACCGTCAAGCCTCGTGGCGTGACGCCTTGGCCGCGCAAGTCCGCGACGATCTGGCCGTAGCAGGTGGCCAGTTCAGGGCCCAGTACGCGGCCCAGGTGCTGTGCGAGCACTTGAGTCACATCGTCGGCGCTGTTCAGTTCTGCGATGGCCGCCAGCAAAGCGCGGGCGATTTCCTGCGGGCGAAGCGGGTTGCGCTCCGGGCTGGGGTCGTTCACCAGTGCTGTGACGTAGGCGGCGAGCGCCTCGAGTTGGGCGTCGCACTCGTGTGTGAGAGCCTGGGCCAGGCGGTCAGCGGTCACGCCGCGCTCGACTTCGGCGTTGTCCACCAGAGACAAAGAGGCCCAGTCGGTATCCGCGCTCAGCACCTGATGGCCGCTGTTCTGCGCGCGCGCGCTACCTGTGATCTTGTCCACCTGCTGGCGGAACTGCTTGCCGAAAGCACTGCGCAACTGAGGGGATTTCAGTTGCAACTCGCGCTCGGCGCTCATCAGCACCTGGCGTTGCAGGTTGCTGGTGGCCGACAAGGCCAGCGGCCCGATCTGGGTCGCGACCTTGTCAATGGCATCCGACACCGCCGTGTTGACGCGGCTGACGGCGCGGTCAATAACGATGTCGAAACGAGGGTCGGTCACAGGACGGGTCCAATCAGATCTGGCGGGCACATGTACTGTCCCAAAAAGGCATTGCCTTTGATCGTTGGATATCGGCCGGTCCCGCCCGGCCTTTCGTTATTGTTTCAAACTGTCACGAATTTCGCGCAGCAACACGATGTCTTCGGGCGTGGGGGCGGGGGCTGCAGGTGCGGCTGCCGGCTCTTCCTTCTTGATGCGATTGATCTGCTTGATCATCAGGAAAATGATGAATGCCAGGATCATGAAATTCAAGGCCACGGTCAGGAAACTGCCGTAGGCGAACACGGCGCCGGCCTTTTTGGCGTCGGCCAGTGTCAGCCCGGCCTGTTGCCCGGCCAGTGCAACGTAGTAGTTGCTGAAGTCCAGCCCGCCGACCACCTTGCCGACCAGGGGCATGATCAGGTCATTGACCAGCGAGTCGACGATTTTGCCGAATGCGCCACCGATGATCACACCAACGGCCAGATCGACCACATTGCCTTTGACGGCAAACTCCTTGAACTCGCTGAAAAAACTCATCGTTGCGCTCCAATTCTTGAGGGAAGTTAGTTAATTTGTCATCCACGATAACTGTAGGCTTCTCTGACGTCTTTGCCAGTGACAGCGATCTAAGCTCAAGAGGCGGGACATCAGTTGTTGCCAAAAAGTTACATGCCCAATCCGCCCTGAGTTCGATCAACAAGTTAGGTCGATTGGAAGAGGGGCCGCGGACGTCCGTTAGAATGCGAGGTTGACCCCAATCTCATCGTTCCATCAGTCCTCTAAAAGTCCATAAGGATACCCATGAGCAATCAGCCAGTGGATCAAAGCCGTCGGACCTGGGTGACCATGGCCTGCGCCGCCGGTGGCGTGGGCGGCGTGGCCACTGCCATCCCCTTCGTTTCGACCTTCCAACCTTCAGAACGCGCTCGAGCAGCTGGTGCTGCCGTTGAGGCTGATATCAGCAACCTCAAGTCGGGCGAGATGATGACCGTTGAATGGCGCGGCAAGCCCGTCTGGATCATCAAGCGCACGCCCGAGCAGGTCGAAGCCTTGCCCAAGCACGATGCTCAGCTCGCCGACCCCAAGTCCGAGCGCAAGCTGGAAATGACACCGGAATACGCGCGCAACGAGCACCGCTCCATCAAGCCTGACGTGCTGGTGGCTGTCGGCATCTGTACCCACCTGGGTTGCTCGCCTTCGTCCAAGTTCCAGTCTGGTCCTCAGGCTTCGCTGCCTGACGATTGGCCCGGCGGTTTCTTGTGCCCTTGCCACGGTTCGACTTTCGACCTGGCTGGCCGTGTGTTCAAGAACAAGCCCGCCCCAGACAATCTGGAAATCCCGCCTCACATGTACCTGTCTGACACCAAGCTGCTGATTGGTGAAGACAAGAAGGCCTGACAGGAGACACGCAATGGCTGAATTCAAACAAGCGCCAGCCGGCGCCTCGGCAGGCGAAAAGCTGATGACCTGGGTCGATAACCGATTCCCGGCCACCAAGATGTACAAGGAGCACATGTCCGAGTACTACGCGCCGAAGAACTTCAACTTCTGGTATTTCTTCGGTTCGCTGGCCATGCTCGTGCTGGTGATCCAGATCGTGACCGGTATCTTCCTGGTCATGAACTACAAGCCCGATGCGGCTGTGGCTTTCGCCTCGGTCGAGTACATCATGCGCGATGTGCCATGGGGCTGGCTGATCCGTTACATGCACTCCACAGGCGCCTCGGCGTTCTTCATCGTGGTGTACCTGCACATGTACCGTGGTCTGATCTACGGTTCCTACCGTACCCCACGTGAACTGGTGTGGATCTTCGGTTGTCTGATCTTCCTGTGCCTGATGGCTGAAGCCTTCATGGGTTATCTGCTCCCTTGGGGCCAGATGTCCTACTGGGGCGCCCAGGTGATCATCAACTTGTTCTCCGCCATTCCGTTCGTTGGTCCTGACCTGGCCATCCTGATCCGCGGCGACTACGTCGTGGGCGATGCCACGCTGAATCGTTTCTTCTCGTTGCACGTGATCGCCGTGCCCCTGGTCCTGCTGGGCCTGGTGGTGGCACACATCATCGCGCTGCACGAAGTGGGCTCGAACAACCCTGACGGCGTTGAAATCAAGCAAGGTCCCAAGGATGCCAACGGCCACCCGCTGGACGGCGTGCCTTTCCACCCCTACTACTCGGTGCACGACATCGTGGGTGTGGTTGGCTTCCTGATCTGCTTCACGGCTGTGATCTTCTTCATGCCTGAGTTCGGTGGTTACTTCCTAGAAACGCCTAACTTCATCCCGGCTGATCCCTTCAAGACGCCTGCGCACATTGCGCCGGTCTGGTACTTCACACCGTTCTACTCGATGCTGCGTGCCACAACCGACCAGATGGTCAGTGTGTTGTCCGTCATCATTGGCGTGGCCGCCGTGCTGAACCTGATCAAGGGCAAGGGTACGGGCCAGACCAAGATTGCTGCCCTGGTTGGCGCAGCGGTCCTGATCGGTCTGCTCAAGGTTCTTGAAGCCAAGTTCTGGGGTGTTGCCGTGATGGGTGGCGCCGTGGTGATCCTGGCTGGTCTGCCCTGGTTCGACAAGAGCCCGGTCAAGTCCATCCGCTATCGTCCAAGCTGGCACAAAATCGTCTATGGCGTCTTCGTGGTCAACTTCGTCATCCTGGGTTACCTGGGTGTGCAGCCACCGTCTGAAATCGGCGGCATGGTGTCGATGGTTGGTACGCTGCTGTACTTCGGCTTCTTCGTGCTGATGCCCTGGTGGAGCCAGTTGGGTACTTTCAAGAAGGTGCCTGACCGCGTGACCTTTACGCCCCACTGATAGACAGAAGCAGGAAACACAGACATGAAAAAAATCCTTGCCTCTTTGCTGGCTGCGATCGCCCTGGTCTCGGGCGCGCACGCCAATACCGAAATGGTGCTGGACAAGTTCCCCAAGGAACGCGTCACTGACCTGGCTGCCTTGCAAAACGGTGCCAAGCTGTTCGTCAACTACTGCTTGAACTGTCATGCTGCTGCTTTCATGCGCTTCAACCGCCTGAAGGACATTGGCCTGACCGATCAGCAGATCAAGGACAACCTGCTCTTCCCGACCGACAAGGTGGGTGAAGTCATGAAGGTGTCTCTGGATCCGAAGGACGCGAAGGCCTGGTTCGGTGGCGTGCCGCCTGACCTGACCTTGATCGCTCGTTCGCGTGCCAGCCACAGCGGTTCCGGTGCGGATTACCTCTACACCTACCTGCGTAGCTTCTATCGCGATGAAGCTCGTCCGACGGGTTGGAACAACATCGTGTTCCCTAACGTCGGTATGCCTCACGTGCTGTGGGAACTGCAAGGTCAGCGTGGCGCCAAGTTCGTTGAGCACGCTGATCCGCACAATCCAGCCAAGGTTGAGCATCACTTCGAAGGTTTCGAGGAAATCACCAAGGGCAAGCTGTCTGCCGCCGAGTACGACAGTGCTGTGGCCGATCTGGTGGCCTACCTGCAATGGATGGGTGAGCCCGTGCAGAACCAACGCACCCGCCTGGGCGTGGGCGTGCTGATCTTCCTGGGCATCTTCTTCGTCATTGCCTGGCGCATGAATGCGGCCTTCTGGAAAGACGTGAAGTGATTGAGGCGTACTCGCTGATCCTTCAGTGAGCGCGTTGATGGCGCAGTGGCCTGCTGCAAAGCAGTCACTGCGCTTCGTTGTTTTGTGGTGCCAGTGGCACCGCGAGCCTTTTTAGACTGACTATTAGGAGCCCACCGCCATGATGGTGCTTTACTCCGGAACGACTTGCCCTTACTCGCATCGTTGCCGCTTCGTGTTGTTTGAAAAGGGCATGGATTTCGAAATCCGTGACGTTGATGTCTTCGCCAAGCCGGAAGACATCGCCCTGATGAACCCCTACAACGAGGTGCCCATCCTTGTTGAGCGCGATCTGATCCTGTACGAATCGCACATCATCAACGAGTACATCGACGAGCGTTTCCCACATCCTCAGCTGATGCCGGGTGATCCGGTTGCGCGTGCACGCGTTCGTCTGTTTCTGCTGAACTTCGAAAAGGAGCTGTTCGCACACGTGAACCTGCTCGAAGGTCGTGGCGGTTTGAAGGGCAATGACAAGCAGTTGGAAAAGGCGCGCTCGCAGATCCGCGATCGCCTGACGCAGCTGGCACCGATCTTCCTGAAGAACAAGTACATGTTGGGCGACGACTTCTCCATGCTGGACGTGGCGATTGCCCCGTTGCTGTGGCGCCTGGATTACTACGGCATCGAGCTGTCGAAGAATGCCTTGCCGCTGTTGAAGTATGCTGAGCGCATCTTCTCGCGTCCGGCCTACATCGAAGCCCTGACGCCGTCTGAAAAAGTGATGCGCAAGTAAGTGTTCCGATTCCGGTCTGAAGAGCAGCATGTCCACTGAACAAGATTCCCAGGGTTCCTCCACTCGGCCGTACCTGATTCGTGCCTTGCACGACTGGTGCACCGATAACGGGTTCACGCCCTATCTGGCTGTTTATGTGGACCGTTCCGTTCAGGTCCCGCAGGAGTACGTCAAGAACAACGAGATCGTGCTCAACGTCAGCTTCGAGGCCACAAGCTCGCTGCAGTTGGGTAACGATTACATCGAGTTCAAGGCGCGTTTTGGCGGCATGGCGCGTGACATCTGCGTGCCAACCGATCATGTGATTGCCATCTATGCGCGTGAAAACGGGCAGGGGATGGCTTTCCCAGTGCCGACATCGTTGGGTGGTGAAGGTGTTGATTCGCCTTCATCGCCTGATGATGGTGGTGACGTGGCCGTCTTGCACGCTACCTTGCCTGCCGATCACCCGGTGGAGCGAGCGCCTTCACTCAAGCTGGCCAAGGCCGGAAAGAGTGACGGCAAGGACGCTGGTAGCGGCGCTGCTGCGCCGATCAAGGATCGCCCGAAGGCTGTCAAGCCTGTGGAAGTGGAGTCCGCCCCCAAACTGGTGGATAACGGTGATGAGCCGCATGACCCCCCTCCAACAGGTGGTGGCCGTCCTGCACTTCGGCGCATCAAATAAGGCTGAAACCCGTAGTAGAATATTAGCTTCTGATCTCGCAGTCATCGATTGCAAAGATCTGATGCCGGCTTAGCTCAGTTGGTAGAGCAACCGCCTTGTAAGCGGTAGGTCGTCAGTTCGAATCCGACAGCCGGCACCAAAATTACAAAGCCTGCAACTCTTCATGGGTTGCAGGCTTTTGTTTTTGCTTCGCCGATGCGTTATCGGGGGTGATCGGCGCTAGGGCATTGATAGGCCTTGCCGTTCAGCGTGGTGGCGTCGTAGCCCACATTGGGTTTGTCCCAGACCACGTGAGTGGCACCCATGCTGTCAGCTTGTCGCAACAGGTTTTGTTTGATGTTGTCGACCCCCTTGGGTGCAAAGAAGCCAGTCAGGCCCGAACTGCTGCTCAAGCTGTCCAGCAATTTGCAATTCACAACCATGTCGGCATTGCCTTCGATGACGTGACCAGCGTAGCGTTCATGGTGCTGGGGCATGTTGGTGCAGGCGGCCAGTGTCGTTATCACGGCCAGGCAGGCAAGGGCGGTCAGTCGCTGTTGTTTCATGGTCGTTTCCTTTTCACATGTGTCTACTTCAATGTAGCGCAGGCCATCTGCAGATCAAAGTGCGGCCGCTTGCGTCAGCACAAGAAAAGGCCCGCTCGGGGCGGGCCAGGTTGATAAGGTGAACGACTTTGTATCGCGCGATTTATTGAGTCACCAGCTTGTTGAGATCAACCAGATCGTCGGCTTTCAAGGTGCCGGCAGCCTGCTTGAGCTTGATGGATCCAACGATGACGTCGTAGCGGGCCTTGTACAGGTCCTTTTGCGTGGATGTCAGTTGGGTCTGTGCATCCAGCACATCCTTGTTGATGCGGACACCGACGCGGTAGCCCAGTTGTGTGGCTTCCAGTGCCAGCTTGGCAGAGGCCTCGGCTGCCTCGTAGGCCTTGACCTGGGCCAGGCCTGATTGCACGCCAGAGAAAGCCTGGCGCGTAGCCAGGGCCACGCTGCGCTTGGCATTGTCCACATCACGCTCGGCCTTGTCCGACAGTGCCAGCACTTCCTTGACGCGGTTCTGGATGGCGCCACCGGCATAGAGGGGCATGTTCAGCTCGACGCCAATCGATGCAGTCGTACCGGAGCCGGCCGCCAAGGTTGTGGAGCTGGAGTCGACTTTGCTACGAGACAAATTGGCGACGGCATCCAAGGTAGGCCAGTTGCCAGCCTTGGCCTTTTCAATTTCCAGTTTGGCAACTTGCAGTCCCACTTCGGCCTTGCGCACCGATGGCGCGTTGGGGGTTTGGGCGACCCAGTCGTCCATCTGACCTGGTGCCAGTGAGTCCAGTTTTGCGGGCGTGAGCAACGGGCTGGGGTTCACGTCCGAGCGTCCAACCAATTGATCGAGCGCGATGCGTTTGACGCGCAGGTCATTGGTGGCAGCGATTTCTTGTGCGGAAGCCAAGTCAAAGCGAGCCTGGGCTTCACGGGTGTCGGTGATCGTGGCGTTGCCCACTTCAAAGTTTCGCTTGGCCGACGCCAGTTGCTCTGCCAGTGCCTTTTTGTTGGCCTGGGTGGTGTTGAGCACATCCTGGGCAGCCAGTACGTCAAAGTAACCCTGGGTCAAGCGGGCAGCCAGGTCGTTTTCGGCGATGGTCAGGTCTGCCTGGCTTGCGATCAGGGACTGTTCTGCCTGGTCGATCTTGGCCGCGTCAGCACGGTTGATCAGCGGCAATTTACCGGCAAGCCCGGCTGTCTTGGATGTGGTGTTTGAGTTGTAGCTGTTGGGGACCAAGCCAGCAACCAGTGGCGACGCCGGGGCCGGTGCATCTGTTGATGCCTCGAAGTGGCTGCGGTTGATCGACCCCTTCAAGCCCAGACTGGGGCGCATCAAGGCATAAGCCTGATCGACTTGATATTGCACGGATTCCGCTTGCGCCTTGGCCGACAGGTACGCTGCGTCATAGCCTTTTGCGGCCTGGTACAGGTCCACCAGATTTTCCGCTTGAGCATGAGTCCAGCCCGCCAGGCTCAGAAGTGCCGCGGAGCAGGCCGTGGCGATGGTGCGCCTCGTGGCCGCAGCGCGTTGGCTGTGGGACAACGGAGCCGTTTTGACGGACTTGGACATCATGTTTCCTCAATCAAATGGGTATGGTTCTTCAGAACTGGAATCGGCTGGGCTCGGCAAAACCGACCAGGCGGGGCGCAACCGTGTCAAACAGCACCTGGCTGTTGAATTGCGCGTCGTTCACACGTGTGTAGAGCGTGGCCTGCATGATGGGATCTTGCCCCACGATGGCCAGCAGGCGGCCGCCGGTCTTGAGTTGGTCCAGCAGGTTCTGGGGAACCTGGGCAACTGAGCCAGTCAGCAAGATGGCGTCATAAGGTGCCTGGCCAGGGAAGCCAGCGGTGCCGTCTGCCTGCACGACTTCGGCGTTGCTCACGGCGGCGTTGCGCAGGTTGGTGCGGGCCACGGAGGCCAGGGTTGCATCAGCCTCCAGGGCGATCACGCGCTGGGCCTTGTGGGCCAGCAGGGCGGCGACGTAGCCTGTGGTGGCGCCGATCAGCAGCACGGTGTCGCGCTTGCTGAGGTTCAGGTCCTGCACCATGCGGGCTTCGACGCGAGGTGCCAGCAGCGAGCGGCCCTGGCCCAGCGGGATCTCCAGATCCATGAAGGCCTGGGCGCGGTGGTCGGCGGGGATGAAATCTTCGCGACGAACGGCAGACAGCAGGCCCAGCACCGAGGTGTCCAGGACATCCCAGGGGCGGATCTGTTGCTCGATCATGTTGAAACGGGCTTGTTCGACGTTCATGCTGGGCATCCTACGGGAGACGGTAAGGGAAAGTAATCCGGATAAAACATAGATTTTAAGAAAGTTCAGGGTTTGCCTGAATGCGACAGTGACTTGTCCGATTTAAAGCGATTTTTTACCCACATGCTGAAATCATCCAGAAAGGTGTAGATCACCGGCACCACGACCAGGGTCAGCAGGGACGAGGCGATGACGCCGCCGATCACGGCCTGGCCCATCGGTGCGCGTTGTTCGGAGCCTTCGGTCAATGCAAAGGCCAGCGGCACCATGCCAAAGACCATGGCCAGGGTGGTCATCAAGATGGGACGCAAACGAACGCGGGCAGCCAGCAGCAGGGCTTCACGGCGGGGCAGGGGCTCGGTGTCATGGCTGTCACCGCTGTGGCCCAGTCGGGCTCTGTTGGCGAAGTCGACCAGCAAGATGGCGTTCTTGGTGACCAGGCCCATCAGCATGATGATGCCAATGACCGAGAACATGTTCAGCGTGGAGCCGAATACCAGCAGGGTCAAGACCACACCGATCAGCGTCAGGGGCAGCGAGCTCATCAGCGAGATAGGCTGCAGGAAGCTGCGGAACTGCGAGGCCAGGATCATGTAGATGAAGATGATGGCCAGGCCTAGTGCTGAGGCAGCGTACTCGAAGGCTTCCTTCATGTCCTTGGTCGAGCCACCAAAGCGGTAGTGGTAGTTCGCGGGCCAGGGAGTCTTGTCGAGGATGGCCTTGATGTCGGCGGAGACCTCGCCCATGGAGCGGCCCGTGACGTTGGCGGTGATCTCGACTTCGCGGTTGAGGTCGCGGCGGTTGATCTGTGTGGGGCCCAGGCCTTCGATGATGTCGGCCACCTGATGCAGCTTGACGATGCGGGGGCGGCCTTGTGCATCGGCGCCGGCGACCAGGGGTAGGTTGCGCAGGTCTTCGGCGGTGCGGCGATCTTCAGGACGCAGGGATACGCGGATGTCGTAGTTCTGCTCGTCGGACGCGAGCCAACTGCCGACCGTCTTGCCCTCCACCAGCACAGACAGTGCATTGCTGATCGTGTCCACATTGAGGCCCAGGTCTGCCGCCGCATCGCGGCGCACGCGGATGTCCAGCGTGGGCTTGTTGGGCTTGAGGCTGGTGTCCAGGTCAACGAGGCCGGGCACTTTGCTCAGCTTGGCCAATGTCTCTTGAGACAGCTTGCCCAGTTCAGCCAGGCTGGTGCCTTGAATGGAGAGCTGGATGGGCTTTTGGCCACCCACCGCGTCCAGCAGGCCGACGTGGGTCACGGTGATGTCGGGCAACTGGCTCAAGGCTTGTCGCAAGGGGGCCGAGAGCTGATCAACGCTGCGCTGGCGTTGATGTCGGTCCTTCAGGCGCACGTAGATGCTGACCTGGTTGCGGCCCAGCGCGAAGCCCGTGTTGATCGTGGACAGCGTGTAGCTGACCTCAGGCATGTTGCGGATCAGGGCCTCGACATCATGCGTGCGCGCTTCGGTGGCCTCCAGCGAGGTGCCGGCCGGCGTATAGAAGTTGACGAAGGTCTCGGAGTAATCCGCCTTGGGCACGAACTCGGTGCCCATCAGTGGCATCAGGGCCAGGCTGCCCACCAGGCTGCCGGCTGCGAGCAGCATGGTCCACCAGGGATGGTCCAATGCCCACGACAGAATGTGTTGATAGGCCTCACCCAGCGAATCGGCCCAGTGCTCGATCGCCGCGGTGACGCGGCCAATGCTGCGGTCATACAGCGAGCGCGAGCCGCCAGCTTCACCTTGGCGGTGGATGGCCGGGTCATGCCAGATGCTGGAGAGCATGGGGTCGAGCGTGAAGCTCACGAACATCGAGATCATCACGGCTGCCACGATGGTGATGCCGAACTCGTGGAAGAACTTGCCGATGATGCCGCCCATGAAGCCTATGGGCAGGAACACGGCCACGATGGACAAGGTGGTAGCCAGCACGGCCAGGCCGATCTCCTTTGTGCCGTCCAGGGATGAGTCGAGCGCTGATTTGCCCATCTGCACATGGCGCACGATGTTCTCTCGTACCACGATGGCATCGTCGATCAGCAGGCCCACGCACAGGCTCAGGGCCATCAGCGTGATCATGTTGATCGAGAAGCCGAAGGCGTACATGAACAGGAAGGTGCCGATGATGGAGATCGGCAGCGTGAGGCCGGTGATGACGGTCGAACGCCACGAGTTCAGGAACAGGAACACGATGCCCACGGTCAGCAGGGCGCCTTCGATCAGCGTCTCGCGCACGGTGGACACACTCACGGCAATCGGGCGGCTGTTGTCGCGGATGATGTCGACCTTCATGCCCGGTGGCAGTTCCTGCTGCACCTGGGTGACCACTTCGCGCAGGCCTTTGGCCACGTCCAGCGTGTTCTCACCCTGGGCCTTGAGGACTTCGAGTGCGAGCGTGCGCTTGCCGTTGTACAGGGCGAGCGTGTCCAGCTCCTGCGGGCCGTCGATCACGTCAGCGACCTGGCTGAGGCGGATGGGCTGGTTGGCGCGTGTGGTGATGATCAGGCGCTCGAAATCACGCACGGTTTTCAGGCGTGCGTCGATCTGCACGACTCGATCCTGGTCCTTGGTTCGCACGCTGCCTGCAGGTTGATCCTGGTTTTCCAGGCGCACAGCGTTGGCCACTTGCTCGGCGCGCAAGCCCAGTGCCTGCAGCGCCTGTGGCTTGAGGTAGACGTTGATCTGGCGCTTGAGTGCGCCCACCAGATTGACCGAACCCACGCCACGCACGTTCTCCAGCCGCTTGCGCAGAATCTGGTCGGCGTAGGTGCTCAGGGCTTGTTCGCTTTGCGTGGTATCGGGTGAAGTCAACGCCAGCGAAAAGATCGGGCGGTTGGCCGGATCAAAGCGCAGGACGCGTGGTTCCTTGACTTCGTCGCGAAGGGTGGGGCGAATGGCCGAGAGCTTTTCGCGCACATCATCGGCAGCACGACGGCCATCGACATCAAGGTTGAACTGCACGATGACGACCGAGCTGCCTTCATACGAACGCGAGTACAGCTGGTTGATGCCCGCCACCGTGTTGACGGCTTCTTCAACCTTGCGGGTGACTTCGGATTCGATGATCTCGGGCGAGGCGCCGGGATAGTCCAACTGGATGGCGAGGGTGGGCAGTTCGATGTCAGGGAACTGGTCGACCTTGAGGCGTTGATAAGAGAACAGGCCGAGCACGACCAGGGCCAGCATGACCATTGTGGCCAGCACCGGGTTGTTGATGGACAGGCGGGTGAACCACATGTGTTGCGCTTCCTGCCTGGCTTCAGCGTGTTGACGAGGTGGGCTGCGCGAGCGTGACGGCCTGGCCGTCGTGCACGGTGCCGGTGGCGTTGCGCACCACCACATCACCAGCTTGCAGGCCTTCGATCACTTCTTGCATGGCTTGCCCGTCAGCGCTCTTGCCGCTGTGCGCACCCAGCTTGACGTTGACCTTGCTGACCTTGCCCTGTTGCACACGCAGTACCTGATCGTGGCCGGATTCTTTGGTGATGGCGCTCAAAGGCACAGCCAGCGCATCGCGTTGCGCCAGCGTGATCTCACCTTGGGCAAACAGCCCCTGGCGCAAGGCCGGGTGGGGCTGCAATGACAAGTACACCATTACCGAGCGTGTGTCTGCCGTGGCGCTGGGGTTGATGCGGGCAATGTGGGCATTGATCGGCTCACTCAAGCCATCCAGACGCAGCGTGGCCGGGCTGCCAATGCGCACTTGCGTGACGTCTTGCGGCGTGAGCGGCGCTTGCAACTCCAGGCTGCTCAGGTCCACCACCTCAACGATGCGGCCATCGACCGCCACACGTTCTCCCGCTTGCACGAAACGCTGCGAGATTTGCCCTGACAGTGGGGCGCGCACGGTGCTGTCTCGAAGGGCCTTGCTGGCCAGATCGGCAGCAGCTTGCGCGGCTTCATATGCGGCTTTGGTGCCGGCTGCATTGGACAAGGAGGTGTCTAGCGCATTGCGCGAGATGAAGCCTTGTTGGATCAGCGCCTGGTTGTTGTCCAGGGTCTGCTGGGCAATCTGCCATTGGGCTTTGGCTGATGCGGCTTGCTGGCGGGCTTGCTGCAGCTTGGTGTCGAACTCCTGGGGATCCAGTTTGCCGATCACTTGATCCGCCTTGACCTGATCGCCTTCACGCACATTCAGGCTGAGCAGCTCTGCGGCCACCTTGGCTTTGACGATGGCCGAACGCTGCGCCGTCAGGCTGCCTGATACCGCGATGGCGTGTGTCAGTGCTGTCGGTTGAACGGTGAGCACATCGCGACCGGTCAGTGCCATTTGTGGCGCTTGCGCGCTGGCAGAACTCTGCGCCAGTTCAGTTTGCTGCGCCTTCTTGTGCACGATGGCGCGGCCTATGCCGCCGCCCAGAACCAGTACACCTGCGGCCAGGGCTATCCACTTGGTCTTGTTGCTCATGTCTCTTTGTGTGGTGTTGTGCCGGGGCGAACCTCAAGGCCTCTCAGCAGCAATTCGATCTGGGTGGTCATGAACCGTGCCGGATCCAATGGCACAGGATTGGCCGTGCACACCGACGTGCACTGGCGGTACAGGATCAGGAACTGAAGCGGGGCGATCAGGGCGTGCACAACGGAGGTCACGTCCATGTCCCGAAATTCCTTGCGGTCGATGCCGCGCTGTACGGCGCGGGCCAGCAGGGCGTGGCTGGGCGCGACGACTTCATCGACATAGAACTGCGCCAACTCAGGGAAGTTGGCTGCCTCGGCCATGATCAGCACCAGCAGGCCCGCCGCCTTGGATGAGCCTACGCGCGACCACCAGGTGTGCGCCAGCATGTGCAGGGCATCGGAGGTACTGCCTTCGA
>NZ_SCTN01000143.1 GCF_004297345.1 Aquabacterium sp.
CAAGCTGATGACCGACGGCATCCTGCTGGCCGAGACCCAGGGTGATCCGGACCTGCGCGCCTACGACACGATCATCATCGACGAGGCGCACGAACGCAGCCTCAACATCGATTTCCTGCTGGGCTACTTGCGCCAGTTGCTGCCACGCCGGCCTGATCTGAAGATCATCGTGACCTCGGCCACGATCGATGCCGAACGCTTTGCCAAGCACTTCGAGTCTGCCAAGGGGCCGGCGCCGGTCATCATGGTGTCCGGGCGCCTGTTCCCGGTGGAGCAGCGCTACCGGCCGTTCGAGGAAAGCCGCGAATACGGCCTGAACGAGGCCATCACCGATGCAGCAGACGAACTCTGGCGCGAGGGTAGCGGCGACATCCTTGTCTTCCTGCCCGGCGAACGTGAGATCCGCGAGGCGGCCGACCACCTGCGCAAGCACTTTGCGCATCACCGCGTCACCGCCAACATCCTGCCGCTGTTCGCGCGCCTGAGCCAGCAGGAGCAGGACGAGGTCTTCAAGACCGGCGGTGGGCGTCGCATCGTGCTGGCCACCAACGTGGCCGAAACCTCGCTGACGGTGCCGGGCATCCGCTATGTGATCGATTCGGGCATGGCGCGCGTCAAGCGCTACAGCTTCCGCAACAAGGTTGAGCAGTTGCAGATCGAGCCGATCAGCCAGGCTGCGGCCAATCAGCGGGCTGGGCGATGCGGCCGGGTGGCCAACGGCATCTGCATCCGCCTGTATGACGAGAAGGACTTCAACGCGCGGCCGCGCTTCACCGATCCCGAGATCCTGCGCTCGTCACTGGCGGGCGTGATCCTGCGGATGAAGTCCCTGCACCTGGGGCTGGTGGACGACTTCCCCTTCATCGAGCCGCCGCTGCGCAAGGCCATTGCCGATGGCTACCAGTTGCTCAACGAGCTGGGTGCGGTGGATGACAACAACGAGATCACCAAGCTGGGCATGGACCTGGCCCGCCTGCCGCTGGACCCGCGTGTGGGCCGCATGATCCTGGAAGCCAAGGACCGCCAGGCCCTGGCCGAAGTGCTGGTGATCGCGGCGAGTTTGAGCGTGCAGGATGTGCGTGACCGGCCCATCGACCAGCAACAGCAGGCCGATACCAAGCACAAGCAGTTCGACGATGAAAAGTCGGAGTTCATGGGCACGCTCAAGCTGTGGAAATGGCTCGACGAGTCACGCGGAGGGCACGGGCATCACGAGCCGGGGCAGCCTGAGAAGCACAAGCTCAGCCACCGCAAGTACGAGCAGCTCCTGCGCGACAACTACATCAACCCACGCCGTGTGCGCGAGTGGAAGGACGTCTATAGCCAACTGCACACCGTGGTGGCCGAGCACAACTGGCGTCTCAACGGCTCACCTGCCACGTATGAGCAGGTGCACTTGTCGCTGTTGTCGGGCCTGTTGGGCAACATCGGTTGCAAGAGCGACGATGAAGACTGGTACCTGGGCGCACGCGGCATCAAGTTCTACAAGCACCCCGGTGCCAACCTGAGCAAGAAGCCAGGGCGCTGGATCCTGGCGGCGGAACTGGTGGAGACCACGCGCCTGTTCGGGCGAGGTATTGCCAACATCGATCAGCAATGGCTGGTGTTCATGGGCGGACACTTGCTCAAGAAGCAGTTGCTCGAACCCCATTGGGAAAAGAAGGCCGCCGAGGTGGTGGCGCTGGAGCGGGCCACGCTGTATGGCCTGGTCATCTACAACAACAAGCGCGTCAACTTCGGCCTGATCGATGCGCCCAAGGCCAGAGAGATCTTCATCCGTGAAGGCCTGGTCAACGACGAGTGGGAAACACGCCTGCCGTTCCTGGCGGCCAACCGCAAGCTGATCAACCAGGTCGAGCAGCTGGAGCACAAATCCCGCAGGCAGGACGTGCTGGTGGATGACGAGCTGATCTTTGCGTTCTACGACGCGCAGATCCCGCCTGAGGTGATGAGTGGCCACAGCTTCGAGCGCTGGTACAAACAAGCCAGCCGCGAGAACCCGAAGCTGCTGTATCTCAGCCGCGAAGAGCTGATGCGCCACGAGGCAGCCGGCATCACCAGCAGCGCCTTTCCCAAAGTGCTGCGCGTGGGGGGCGTGGATTGCAGCACGGCTTATCTGCACGAACCGGGCGATGCCCGTGATGGTGTGACCGTGACCGTGCCCATCTTTGCACTCAACCAGGTCAGCGACGAGGCGGGCGAATGGCTGGTGCCGGGCATGCTCAAGGACAAGGTGCTGGCCCTGGTCAAGAGCCTGCACCAGAAGCCGCGTGCACGCCTGGTGCCGTTGCCTGATTACGCCGAGTCTTTTGTGACGTCTGCCGAGTTCGGCAAAGGCAGCCTGATGGATGCTTTGCTCAAGGCCGTGCGTGACAAGACCCAGCTGGATGTGAAGCGCGCCGACTTCAAGCTCGACATGCTGTCGCCGCACCTGTTCATGAACTACCGCGTGGTGGACGAGCACGGGCGCCAGTTGGGCATGGGGCGCAATCTGCCGGCCTTGAAAGCCGAGCTGGGCTCATTGGCACGAGGTGCCTTCCAGGCCTTGGCGGCCTTGAAGGCGCAGGCAGTGGTGCAAGGTGGTGATGCCGCTTCGCCATCTTCTCAACAGGCCGCGCCAGAGCAGGCGGCGTCAATGCAAAAGGGCGGTGTACAGCCAGGTGGTGCCAAGCCAGGCGTGCAACGGGTTCAAGGCGCGCAAGCGGCAGGCAAGGGCACTGCTGCAGCGCCTGGCGGCGCCAAGCCTGCCCAGGCTGCGCAAGCCCTCACCGACTGGACCTTTGGCGAGCTGCCCGAGCTGATGGAGATCCAGCGCGGTGGCCACACGTTGATCGGCTTCCCGGCCTTGATCGACAAGGGTCAGCATGTCGAGATCGAAGTGTTCGACGAGCCCGCTGTGGCCGCAGCCAAACACCGCGCAGGCCTGCGCCGACTGATCGCCTTGCAGATCAAGGAGCCCTTGAAGTACCTTGAAAAGAACATCCCCGATCTGCAGAAGATGGCCATGGCCTTCATGCCGCTGGGTACATCCGATGAACTGCGGGACCAGATCATCGAAGTGGCGCTGGACCGCGCCTACCTGCATGAGCCCTTACCATCTGATGCTGCCAGCTTCAAGGCCCGTGTGGAAGAGGGCCGCACGCGCTTGAACCTCATCGCTCAGGAGGTCGCTCGCCTCGCAGGCACCGTTCTGACCGAATACGCGGCCGCCGCGCGCAAGCTCAAGGATGCGCGCCCGCCCAAGGATGTGGCCGATGACATCACTGTGCAACTGCAACGCCTGATGCCCAAGCGCTTCGTGGCGCTGACGCCCTACACGCAGTTGCAGCACTTCCCGCGCTACCTCAAAGGCATCACCTTGCGCCTGGACAAGCTCAAGGGCGACCCCGCTCGCGACAGCCAGCGCATGACCGAGCTGCGTCCGCTGGACCAAAGGCTCACGCGCCGCCTGAGTGAGTTGAAAGGCATGCACGATGCAAGACTCGACGAGTTCCGCTGGTTGCTGGAAGAGCTGCGCATCAGCCTGTTTGCGCAAGAGTTGCGTACACCGCAGCCTGTGAGCGCCAAGCGCCTGGAGAAAGTCTGGGCGCAGATGAATGCTTGATGGCAGCTTTTGACTTTGTGAGACACGCGACATGGCCGATCTGCTTGAAACCTTGATACAGCTCGAACGCACCTTGCATCACCCCGGCGCAGCTCTCTCGGCGGCGCAATGTGATGATCTGCTGCATGCTGACTTCTTTGAGGTCGGCAAGTCGGGCCTGCGCTACAGCCGGCAGCAGGTCCTGGCGTACTTGTCTCAGGTGCCGGCTGCGGCCGCATCCGTGGTCGATAGCTCTGACTACCGGGTGCATGAGTTGGGGCCAGATTGCGCCTTGTTGACGTATGCCTGCATCCACGAAAGCGAGGGCTGCGCCGTCAAGGTTTGGCGCAGTTCCATTTGGCGGCAGACGGCTTCAGGCTGGCAGCTGTTCTATCACCAGGGGACCGTGGCAC
>NZ_SCTN01000144.1 GCF_004297345.1 Aquabacterium sp.
CGTCATCAGGAGATGGTCGAACCGGCTCTCAGAACAACCAGGAAAGCGGCACCACGTCGGGGTCAGGATCCGGGGCAGGCGACTCGGGCAAGGTCCAAGGCAAGCCTCGCCAAGAGGACGGCAACCATCCCAATGGCGAGGGTGGCAGCGCGCCCACTGACACCCCCCCAAAGAGACACGGATATGTCTACAAAACCGTCGCCATTGGTACCGAGTGGAAGAGTTGCGAGTTCACGCGCGAAGGCGCGCAAACCTGGGCCCGACGAGGCTTGGAATCCGAGGCCAGCCGCGCGTGTGCCCTGTTAGGCCCTGGCTGGGGACGCGACAAGATCGAGTTCCCTGGATATGAGCAAGCGCTGGTCTGTTCAGGTGGCAATAAGTGGCGCTACAAAATCACCGACGCCATCGCAAGATGCCAAAAAATGGAGTGACCCCTATGAGGTGTAAAGCAGTATGGGTATTGGCGTGGGCGCTCGCGATGCACACGGCGGCAACCGCAACATCGATGCTGCGCATCGCCTGCGATGACGAGGCCGCGGGCGCCATGGTGACCGTCAATGGCCGGCAGATGGGTGAGTGCCCGCTTGACATGCAGGTGCAACCCGGCCAAGTCACTATCCAGTCATCCAAGCCTCGAGACGCCGAAACGCAGTGGGTCTTTGAGCAAAGCCTGTTTCTGGGTGATGGCGTGGTCAAACGCATCGAGTTGACGTTCTCGAAAACGGTGCTGACAGCTGAAGGCATGCGACAACAGCAAGCGCGAGAGCAGGAGCGTCAGCGGCAGGAGGCTGCCCGCCTGCGCGAAGAAGCTGCGGCAAAAAAGAAGGAAGGCGAACGCCAGCGCCTGGCGGCTGAAGCGGCAAGGCAACACCGTTTGAAACTGGATGCAGCCATGGCAGCGGCCAGAGCGCAAGGCGCGGAGCCTGGCAACGGCAAGCCATTTCGCGATTGCCCTGATTGCCCCCCGATGGTCATCATCAAGGGGGTAGACGGGGATCCCGTGGCAATGGGGCAGTTTGAAATCACAAGAGGGCAGTACGAAGCCTTTGTGACGGACACGAAGAGACCACCGTCTCGCGGTTGCCGAGTCTGGAACAGCGGCATTTTCTCGAGCGAGGCCGTACAGGACGCCAACGCCACCTGGCTCGCTCCGGGCTTTGAACAAACCAAGGATCATCCGGTCGTGTGTGTGTCCTGGAACGAAGTACAGGCTTATCTGGCCTGGCTATCGGCCAAAGCGGGCGTTCGTTACGTCCTGCCGGGCAAGTCGGATTGGATAGAAGCTTGGCGCCAGAACTATCCCGCCATCGCCAGCTCAGGCAACTTCCACGATTGGTCGTTTACGGGCGGCAACGCTGCACGCGTATGCCCTTTAGGCAATCTGCTGGATTCGACAGGCTGGAGTCAAGGCGGTCGGGGAGGAACAGGCAATGGCGCCAATGAGCCCTATCCGTGTTCAGACGGTTTTGGCAAAACGGCGCCTGTCGGACACTTTGCAGTGGGCGCAACTGGATTGCATGATCTGATCGGCAACGTCTCGGAACTGCTATCTGGTGTCTCGCGAGCGCCAGACAACGCCATCGATCTCGCCCAGAGCCTGGCCAATCAATACCCTTCAGCCCGAGACAATGCAGACAAGAGCATCAGCATCTGGCAAGAAAGAAAAGCATTGGTTGTGCATGATGCGTATGGTTCTTCCTGGTTGTTCAGCCTGGCCGACTCCTGGATAACCGAACGGGACGACATGCGAACACAATGGATCGGCTTCCGGGTGATGCGACCATTTGCACAGCCAGAAGCTCGCCTCTTATCAAGCCCCTAAGCTTGACGCTTTGCTTTTTAGACGACACCGACGTCTCTGCCCAGATAGCCCGTCTAAAAGCACAGCCGACCTCAGCCAGTTCGACGCGAACCTACTCGCTGATCACTGAACCCACAGCACCTCAAACTGCTGTCGGTTTGGTGCCCCCGGTATGGACACCTCATCCCCCTCGCATTTACCCAGCAAGGCCCCACCCAATGGGGCTTCGCTGCTGATGATCTGAACGCTCCTGGCGCCGCTCACCAGCTTCATGCTGCCCCCAGCCGGGCCTAGAAAGAGCAGTTGCTGCGCGTCGTTGGCATCGACCAGGCAAACCAACGCGCCAAGCTGGATGCCTTTACTGGCGTCGTAGGGGCGCGGGCGAAATTGGCGCCAGTTGGCCATCGCCTGGCGGATGGCGTCAGCGCGACGCGCCTGGCCAGTGGCCAGGTAGGCGGCTTCCAGCCCCAATGTGTCGTATTTGTTTTCGGCGATGTTTTCTTCGTGCGTCGCCGTTTCATGGGCGGCCCGAGCTGCCTGCTCGACTTGCTGCAGGTCTTCGGCAAGCCGTTCCAGCACTTGCTGCTGCAGCGAGAGTTTATCCATGATGAAAAGTAGGCAACTCGAACAAACGAGGAACAGCCTTTGATTATGGAGTACGCCATGCCGTTGATCGAAAGCCGCAAGGCATGCAAGTGACCAGGGATCACGAGACTGCCGAGCCAGTCTTGACGCGCGTCACGTCGGCCCGAGGCGGGCTGCCAAACAGGCGCCTGTACTCGCGGCTGAACTGAGAAGGGCTTTCATAACCCACCTGGATGGCGGCACGGGCTGCATCCAGCCCCTCTGCCAGCATCAGCCGGCGTGCGTGATGCAGCCTCAGGTGCTTCTGGTACTGCAATGGCGACAACGCCGTCAGTTGCTTGAAGTGCAGGTGCAATGTGGAAGCGCTCATGTGTGCCACAGCTGCCAACTCTTCCACGCGAAGTGGCTGGTCGTAGCGCTGGCGCAGCAACTCGATGGCACGGGCGATGCGGCGAGTCTGGCTGTCTGACTGTGCCAAGGCACGCAAGCGCGGGCCCAACGGGCCTGTGAGCACCCGATAGAAAACCTCGCGCTGCAGGAGCGGCGCCAGCACGGGCACGTCCTGCGGTTCGTCCAACAAGCGCAGCAGGCGCACTGCGGCGTCCAGAAGAGACTCACTCACCGGAGCCAGGTTGAGCGCACAGGTCAGCCCATCTTCGGCGGCAGTCGGGGCGGCGGGTTGCCCGGCCTCCAGCAACAGCGCGGCCAGTTCGGTCGGGCTGGTTTGCAGGCGCAGACACAGATAGGGCTGATCGACACTGGCCTCGGTGATCTGGCCCACGGGCAGCAGTGTGACGGCGACCAGCAGGCAGTGCAGCGGGTCATAGTGCAGCACCTCGGCACCCAGCGTGGCCTGCTTGCGCCCTTGCAGCACGAGCACGAGGCCGGGTTCGTACACCGCTGGCAGTGGCTGGGCCGGCATGCTGGCGCGGATCAACTGCAGGCCCGGCACCCTGCCGTCATGCAGGCCATCGCTGGGCGCGTGACGCAATGCGATGGCCAACGCGTCCTGACGCAAGGCTTCCAAGCGAATGGGTGAATCCGGCATAGGCAGGATTGTGCAAGCATCAGGGGCCATATGGGCAAGCTGGGCATCAGGGCCGCAGGATCAGGCAAGGATGGCGGAGCAGCGGCCTGGTGCATGGCCTGGTGGCCGGGCAGACTGGCCTCCAGCCTTCAGGGCGTGTTGCCCCGAAGCCATCTCTTGCCAACCGGAGCCTTGCCATGACCGCATCCTCGCGCATCACCATTCCTCAACGCACCTTGGGCCGCAACGGCCCACATGTCTCGGCCCTGGGCCTGGGCTGCATGGGCATGTCAGATTTCTATGGCGCCGCCGACGACGCCCGCTCGCTGGCCGTGCTGCACCACGCACTGGACATGGGCATCTCGTTGCTGGACACCGCCGACATGTACGGCGTCGGCGCCAACGAGCGGCTGCTGGCGCCGCTGCTGCGTACGCGCCGCAGCGAGGTGGTGCTGGCCACCAAGTTCGGGAATGTGCGCGCACCAGACGGCCAACTGCTCCGCATCGATGGCAGCCCCGCATACGTGCGCCAAGCCTGCGAGGCGAGTCTGCAGCGCCTGGGCGTGGACCACATCGATCTTTACTATCAGCACCGGGTGGACAAGACCGTGCCCATTGAAGAAACGGTAGGTGCCATGGCCGATCTGGTGCGCCAGGGCAAGGTGCGTTACCTCGGCCTGTCGGAAGCCTCAACCGCCACGCTGCGCCGGGCAGCAGCGGTACACCCGATAGCGGCCTTGCAGACTGAATATTCGCTTTGGACGCGCGATGTGGAAGCTGAGATCCTACCCACCTGCCGCGAACTGGGTATCGCGCTGGTGCCCTACAGCCCGCTGGGCCGCGGTTTCCTCACAGGTACGATCCGCAACGTGGACAGCCTGGACGGCAGTGACTGGCGCCGCGCCAACCCACGCTTTCAAGGTGACAACCTGTCTGCCAATCTGGCTCTTGCCGATGCACTCGGCGAACTGGCTACTGCCTGGGGATACAGCCCTGCCCAATTGGCCCTGGCCTGGCTGCTGGACCAGGGCACGGACATCGTGCCCATCCCAGGCACGCGCCGAATCGAACGCCTGGATGAGAATGCAGCCTCAGCCAGCATCCAGCTCAGTGACGGTCAGCGCAACCAGATGAGCGCGATGCTGAATGCCCATCTGGTGGCAGGCACGCGCTACCCGGAGGCAGCCATGGGGGCGCTCAACGCCTGAGCGCAGGTATTGGGAGCAAAACGAAAATGACGGTTCTTTGCCGTTAATGGCCGAGACAAGAACCACAAAACTGCTTCAGTTTCAGTCAGGGCCGCAGCTTGTTGCGGCGAACAACAGCGCCCACCCCTAACACGCCAAAGCAAAGTTGCGCCAACGTATTGAGCTCAGGCACAGACGTCGTCAGCGGAATGGCCGAATTAAATCGCAATGAGCCGAACACCCCTGGACCAGTCTTGGAGGCAGTCTCACCATATTCGGCAAAGTCAACGGCCAACACGGTCACCTGAAAATTGGCGTCATAAGCCACTTCCAACACATTGAACCAACCTGACAACGAACCGTACCCAGACGCATTCACTGATATATCCATGCCCGCCACGCCATCCGGATTAAACGGATACCTGACAGCGTTGTCGTAAAAACC
>NZ_SCTN01000615.1 GCF_004297345.1 Aquabacterium sp.
GTCCTTACGCTTGTTTCGGGGTCTTTGAGGAAAGGCCTGCATCACTGCCGCGATGGCCCGCCTGCCTCCTTCCACAATCCGGGTAGCCTCCATATCTGCGCTTGCCTGTCCCTCTACGTGGGCATGGAGGGTGTGCACGGGCAAGTGTGCGCGGTTGGAGGTGTTCCTAGTTGCCTGCCCGAGTAGGCACAGCAGTCCTTCGGCGTTGACCATATGGACCACCTTGCCGCCTGCAATGGCTGCCTTCTTTCTCGTGTGCTCGGGAATGTATTTGATGCGTAACAGGGGCATACCAATGGCTGCACAAACGTCTTCTGCAAGGAACCATGCCGAGGAGCCCTCAGTCTGCACATGAACCCACGCGGGGTTGTAGTGCGTGTACGGCTGTATGCAGGTGTCTTCTTGATTTGTTTCCATAGCTTGCCTGATGCACTACTGCCGCCGAATGTAGTTCAGGAGGAGGTAACCTGGAGTCCCCAATGGGAGGGATGTTCGGCCATGGAAGCCAGCTTGTTGATTCGGTGAGCCTGGGGGGCCACCTGCTCAATGGAAGCGGTGAGGCGGGCAGGGGCCTCAATGGTCAGCTCGGGGGCCGGTGGGGTGTCGGCCTGGGCTTCATTGAGCCAGCGGCGGAGTTCGCCTGGGTTGGCCATCCCGGCTGGTGTCCGGGGACCAGACACCTCGGCCCAGTTCTCAGCCAGCCACATAGCATCAGCACGGACACGGCGGTCCATGTCATCAAACCCATGTTCCTTCACCCACTGGGCGAACGCACGGTCAGCCTTGTGCAAGCTGCGGCCATAACGGAGGGCGTCACCAATTTCCTTCCAGCACAGGCGCTGCTCTGCTGCGGTGGTCTTGATGGATAATTGATTTTCAATTGAACGCTTATCAGGAGGATGGCATATGAGGCTGTATAAATATCTCGCTAGTCGGTATGTTGATGGTATTTTGTCTGGCGATTTTTACTTTGGGCACATGACTAAATATCAACTATTGGAGCTGCTTGATGGGGATAGGTCGCGGGGGGATTTGCATGATGGCTACGAGAAAACGATTGTTTCTGCTACGGTACATGCCGACTCGAAAGATTCAAATGTTGCGGAACTGGCCCGTGGCCTCGGCCTTGCCGCAGGAAGCAATACACAGTTGAATTTGGTGGGGACATCGATCAACAGCCACGCCGATGCCGTCATATATTGTGTATCGTCGCGCCCTCCGGATAACCCACCTCCAATTGCGTCCGATTGTGATGCGTGTATAGCAGTAACTGACTGGCGCGCCTTTGGTGAGACTCTCTTGCATAAGGGACGGGTTAAAGGTTCGAATGTGCCGTTGCATGAAGCGTTTCGTGCAGCTATGGCCCCCGTGCGATATGAGCGGGCAGAGCCAGACTTTCAGCGCTCAGGAGTACAGGTGGTTGACCCATTTGTTAAGTGTCCTAGCTACCGCGCACAGAGTGAACATAGATTGGTGTTAACGCCGTTTGAACCTTCAAATGGTGCGGATGTGATGGTGCACTGTCCTGAGGCAGTTCAGCATATTGAACGCGTCCCGCTTCAAGGGGTGGCGGCTCCTGAAATAGATTGTGAGCAACCGAAGGAGCCTGTGCCTTCAACTCTTGAGGCATGCGATGCCGAGTTGAACTCGATTTGGCAGTTGTGTATCCAGGGATTTAGTGAGCGCATGTTCGTGGAGGACCGGGAGAGTGCGCAGAAAGATTTTGAGCGGATGCTCGATGAGCGTTATAGGAAACGGGTTTTGGCGTGCATTGTTGGCAGGAGAGTGCACGCGCCCAATTCACTCTTAGATAAGTTGGCGCTGTATGGGCAGCCTGTGGCGCAGATCCTTCAAAACTGGTCGGCGCTCCGAAATATGAAGGCGTGATATGTAGTTCCTTCGGGAGGAGCATCCGCCTTGGTTTGTGTCGCTCGGGCATCTCAAAGCCCTGACCGATTCGACTCATCCTCAGTGCCAGTCCGTCCAATCCAGCATCGGCCAGAAAGCAAAAAGCCCCACGGGGTTAGCGCAGGGCTTCGGTAATTGGGATGCTCTGGTGTCAGCTTGCACAGTACCGCTTGACCGTCGAAGTGGACAGGCTGAACCGCTCGGCTGTCTGCGCGATGCTGGCCCCATTGGCCACCTTCCACTCCTTGACTTCCTTGGGGTCTGCCGCCTGCGGCCTTCCCATGCTGGCCTTGCCCTTGTGGGTCTTGCCGGTGCGCTCCAGTGACTCGCGGGCAGCCTGCCTGCCTGCCGCTGTACGCTCAATGATGCGCTGGCGCTCCATGTCAGCCACTTGGGCCAGCACTGCCAGGATCAATTCGCCTACACCCTTGGCGATGACCCCCAGGCCATGCACATGGACCTCCACGCCTTTGGTCAGGAGCTGGCGCACAGTGGCTTGAACGTCCAGGGCATCGCGGCCCAGGCGGTCCACTGCATAGACGTGGAGGGTGTCCCCCTCACGGATGAAGTCCAGCAGGGCGGCAAAGCCTTTGCGGTCTTTAGCAGGTGTTGCGCCACTCACGCCCTCGTCAGAGAACTCTCTGTCAAAGCCTCCGCCCATGGCTGCACGCTGGGACTCAATGGACTGGTCTGAGGTCGATACGCGGAAGTAGGCAAGGCGGGACACTGGGGGCTCCTGATTGGCTCAAAAGATATTCGTACATTGTGAGCTTGGTTCAGAAGTGCTGTCAATTATCTTTTGATCCACCCTAGCCCTCGATGTGGCGGGTGGTCCACAAGGTACAAGTTTTGAGCCTGCCTGGGGCCACTACTAGTGAAACGTTTCACCACGACAGGCGGGTTTGATCTTGAGAGGATGCACAGCGTGAAGGCGTGAGCAATGTGTCCCTCCATTGTGCTGGCGTTAAGTTGTAAAACGCTTTAACTGTACGCAGGGCAGAGGGTGGGAAAGCATTGCGGCCACGACATCAAGCCGAACCTTGGAACACTGCAATGCCCAACACTTCAGAGCTGCTTACCGCCTTGCCCCTCATCCTTCGAGCCCTTCAAGACAGCCCAATGGCCTGCCTTGTTGTGGTCTGCTTGTCAGCCTTTGCTCTTGTGGCCTTTGCTATTCACAAACGCAACTGACCATGGCCCAGGCCGGTCCATTCCGTGGCAGGACTGCCGGGGCTGCTCCCCTCCTTAGTTCAATGGATAGAAAGGGCCCATACGAGTGCGCAACAACAGCGGCGGCACGATACGCCCCTGATGCGGGCCTGAGATTTGGAAAACCCACAGGAGGAACCAATCCTGTCTGTGCTTGACCATTGGCGCATCGCCTATGACTTGCTGTGTATCCGATTCGGAAAATGGGAGCACATGCCTAGGAGTCGTGACAGCAGCATTGGCGCATTACTTGAATTGATGAGGCCCTATGCGCTATCTTGAATTGCTGACCACCTTCTTACCCAAGATCCTTAAGGCTCTGAACGACAGCCCGATGGGGGCCATGGCTCTAGTCTGCTGCGCAGCGTTTGTGCTGGTGGGCTTTGTCGTGCATAGACTGAGGTGAGCATTCAAAAGCACAAAGGGCCCGAAGGCCCCAAGGTTGATCGATGCATGCAGGGCTATCAGCACTGCGGCACGGCTTACAGGCCCAGCGCCTTGGATGCCCTTGCATCCCACTCGTCGGGGCAGAAGAACTCTAGGTTCATGAATCCCCACTCGACTCCATACCAGCCGGTGCCCACCCTGTAGAGATGCGGGCGGCGCTTTCCTGTGCCATTGAGGAACAAGTTGAAGTGCACAGGCACCCGCTTCGCTATGGCTGTTGCTATCGGTGCAGCCACAGGCCAGATAAAGGCCCAGACGATGCGCCACAGGTAGGTGGAAATGAAGCGGAACACGCGGAACAACTGGTAAGCCATGGCTTGAACTCTCTTGCTTTCTGGTCACGTCAACTCGACGCGGAAGCAATGATTTCAAGGAAGCAAGCGTAGGAATAGTCGATGTCCTACTGCGCTGTAGGTGTACACAAACGTCAACTGTTGACCTGTGTAAACCGTGGGTTAGATCTCGGAGCGCACCCGCAAAACTTCGATGCGGAGCCATTGGCGTGACTGTGTATGTCTGACGCCAGAATGAACACTCACTATACCCAGTCCACACATGGAAATGAGGGGCCCTGGCCCATTCTGTTGCTGCGGCGCTGCACAGGTGGTCCACTATGGAAACCGAGGGGGCACGGGGGGTAAATCAGGCGGGCCGTTGATCAGATACCCCCTCGGAAATTCCTCATGTTTTATCGGGAGGGCCCCCACGGTTCACCCTTGGCACTTCCACGATGATTGGCACTCCGCTGGGCAGCTTGGTCCTAACCCTCTGT
>NZ_SCTN01000581.1 GCF_004297345.1 Aquabacterium sp.
AAATAAATTGGAAACCGATCCCGTCTTTCGAAAAAAGATTATGGATGCTAAAGACCATAAAGCCGGGATAAAAATTCTCAAAGAAGCCCTATGATCGCAAAATTCAGTTGGATTTTGGCCATTTTCACGTTTTCGGTTACCAAATCTTATGCACTTTTTCAAATACTTCTATTAACACTAACCGAAAAATTCTCTCTATGAAGGATGAAAATGACCTGAATTTTCATGAATACATCTCAATTTAATCCTTAAGTACACTATAAAAATATAAAGAGCATGAATGGGTTTTATGCGATTTTTTCTATCAATTTAGCAGCTTTCATGAAAATCTTATAAAAATCCGGATTTTTCAAAATTTTTTTAATGCCACTAGGCAATTTTCCTTCAATCTGTGATTCTTTCTCCTTTTGAATGCGATTCATATCTAATTGCGCAAATCGAGCCGATAAGGTTTGTTGTCCGTTAAGGATAATATTCATAAATTTCGGACATTCCAAATTTTTCATCATCGGTGTTTCAGCTATCATAGCTCGAACAGTGCGACAAAGTGTACCCATTCCTGTCCTTTTGTATTCCAAACGTTGGAATTCTCTAAATAAGCGTTCCATGCAATTCGATGTCCTTTGTGGGTACACGAATGCGATTTCTCCATTTGGCAGTCGAGCTTCAACAGGCTTAGAAAAGAGCATTTTCCAGTATTTTAAAATCTGCTTGATCATTTTTTTGTAGGCTTCGTCAACGTTATTTTTTATTTCGTAGGATTCAATGAAAACTTTGAGTTGATCTTCCATCAAAGTCATATTGCACTCCTCTCCATCCTCATTCAACCCTTTTACACCATATACCGGTGCTATTTTCATTATGTTCCGCAGACGATCAAAATCTTCCACTTTCTTTTCTAGAACAGTCATCTGTCTGCGGAGATCGGGATCTTCCAGGACAGAAGCCAGTAGAAATTTTAGTTCGGATAGCTCTTCAAAGTCTAAAGAGTACTCTTTAAGACTATCGTATGTTTTTTTCATTCTTTGTAAATATGCAAGATTTGACCGGTCAAATGGAAATCCATAGCCATTCAATTCTTGTTCATATGCAAGAATCCACAGTGCCTTGCAATATGCTTTTATAACTCCCGGAAGTGTCTGAAACAATGATTGATACTTTTCTTCATTATATGTTGTCAGGTAGTCCTTGAGCTGTTGATTAGTTTCTATGCTTTCCTTGCATTTTTTTACGAATTCATTAAGTCGTTTAGTTATAGCATACTGCTTAAGAATGTTTTGCAATTTTGTATTTTCATATTCCAAGAAATCTTTTCCGACCGATCTCAAAAAATGGAAGTGACAAATAAGAAGTAAAACGCCGGGATATACTTCACGAAAAGCAGCCAAGTTTGATGCGAGCATGTCACAGATACCAGCTAAAGGAGTACCGTATTTTTCCTTAAGTTCCCTCATAAAGGATGCAACAGTCTCTGTCGACTCGGTGGGTAACTTTACACTTCCTAAGACGATACTTATATTTTCTGAAATTTCTTCTGCTACAGCACACATCAGGTGAGCAGAGCCATCACCGGGGTGCATCGCATCAAAGTATAAG
>NZ_SCTN01000616.1 GCF_004297345.1 Aquabacterium sp.
CAGTTGCCGACTATCCGCGGGTTGTGGGCGAGATCGACAAGCGTGTGTCTTCGATCGCTGCCGCCGTAGGAAGCCTGCCGCCTGATCAACTGCTGTCGCGCGCTTGGCGCGAGCGAGTCAGTCGAGTCATGCACATCGAAGTTGAGGCAGAGGTCACACAAGAAGATGCGCTCGCATCTCGGATGGTCGACTACATACAGAGTCTCATCGCTGCAACTCCTCGTGGGAGTAACCAGAAAGCCGATGTCTCAGACAGCGATTGGGCCGCGCTGAAAGCAAATGTGGATAAGCTGTACAAGCAGCTTCACCGTGATTACCTCATTTGCGCTACTGCGTACCGCCAAGCTAGCGATGCGCCGCTGTCTCCTGAACTGGAGGAACTGATGATGCGGGCGCAACTGCAGTGGTGCAACGTGCGTGGAGACCACTACTCCGCGCACCAGATCGAGGCCCTTTCCGATTTGTTGCTCAACCAATCCGATCTAATTGAGGCTGCCTATGGGATCACTGCAGCCCACCTGATGGAGGCACTTGGTAAGCTTTGGCATTCTCATACCTACGGACTGAGCGAAGCGGTTGCCGCCGTGCATGCCGTGCATGCGGAATTTGTCGCTGAAATCGATCGCCTGCTTCGGGCCGACGATGTGGAGTTAAAGGCTAAGACTCCCCACGAACAGATGATGGAGATCGTCGAACGCCTAGGTCACACGGAAACCATGCAACAAAGCGGCGAACAGGCCTTTGGCCTGGGGCTTTTCGATGTGGCGCAGATCACAAACCTGCCGCAGAACTTCCTAGAGGACTTCTCTTGGTCACCTGGCGAGGAGTCGGATTTCCTGGCCGATGGAGAGTTCAAGGGATGGCCGCTGCGGATCCAACCGATCTTTCGCAGACCGTTCCTCAAAGTCAACGGAAAATATCTGTGCTTCGACCTGCAATGTTTGTTCGATAACTTTTACCGTCAGATTGAGAAGCGAATTTTCCTACGCTCGGAAGCCGAGAAGCAGCGCTGGATCAGCAATCGCAAGGACATCTCCGAAAGCTTGCCTATCGATCACTTTGTGCGCCTCTTGCCAGGTGCAAAGGTTCTGCGAGAGGTGTACTACCCGATGGTTGCAGAACACGGCAAGCGCCGGAACTTTGCCGAAGCCGACTGTGTAGTAATTTACGACGATCATCTTTTCGTCATCGAGGTTAAAGCCGGTGCATTCACCTACACGTCGCCATCCACCGACTTGCCAGCCTACGTGAAGTCTCTGCAAGCGCTCGTGGGCGCGCCTGCTCAACAAGGTGACCGGTTCTTGGACTATCTAGACAGCGCCGACGCTGTGGAAATCTACGATGCGAAGCACCAGGTGGTTGGCTCGTTGAGAAAGGCCGACTTTCGGGCCAAGACGATTTGCGCGGTGACGCTGGACCCGTTCACGGAACTTGCGGCCCAGTCCCAACATCTGCAGTCCATAGGAGTTGACCTTGCCCGTAGACCAGTCTGGTCGCTTTCGCTCTCCGACTTGCGGGTGTACCGCGACGTCTTTGCTGGGCCGCTCGACTTCTTGCACTTCGTGGAGCAACGTATGCGCGCAGCCATGTCGAGCGCGCTACGCCTAGACGACGAACTGGATCATTTTGGCCTCTACCTCGAGTACAACCAGTACGCCAAGCATGCAGAAGATCTGGCAATGCGCAATGCACGGGTGCAATTCAACGGCTATCGCTCGTCCATCGACAGGTTCTATTCTGCGAAATTGCTTACGCCTGAGGCGGCACAAGCACCGTTGCAGCAAGTCCCGCGACGAATTCGCGAGGTCGTCGACTTTTTGACGTCACAGCAGCTTTCAGGCCGGTCGTCAAAGGCAAGTTGCCTGCTCGACTTTCCCTCTGACGTTCGCGCCGCAGTAAACGATTGGATCGAGTCGGAGTTGGTCGACGTCGTTGCTCGGGGCCGATGCGTACCGATGTCGGTGACAAAGGATGGCCGCCTGACAGTCGTGCTGAGCATCAAGCATGTGGTGGCCATGGCGCACGACAAAGCGCTTGAACACTGTCGGACAGTCATGGTTGCGTCAGGTGAAGATACCCGTATGCTCCTGGAGTTGACCTATGACGGGGGCGCGCTCCGCGAGCTATCGATGACACCAGTAACACTGCAGGGCTTGTCCCATGCTGATATCGAAATCCTAAGTGAACTAGCCAAGGACCTCAAAGCGCGAAGGGTTGCACGGTCAGCTGCCGAGTTTGGCAAACTGGGTCGCAACGAACTGTGCCCGTGTGGAAGCGGGAAAAAGTTCAAGCGGTGCTGCTTGAAATGACTGTGCCATTGTTGTGAACATAGCAGTAGGGCGCCGCTAGGCAGTCGCTGACAGCCGACTTCTGCTGGCCGACAGTTCCAGGTCATTGACAAAGTCGATAGCTGACTTTGGTTTGCAAGGGTTCGAGCATCAAAGGTCAGCCTCCCGGGATCTCCGTGTGCTCACGCTCCCGGCCACAAGCCGTCCTTCCCTATGCACTCGAAAATCATGTCAATGAGCGAGGACGAATGGCAGGTATTCGCCGCACAACTTGAGCCCCGCTTTGGCTCGACCCGGCCACTTTCAGTCACTAGACGGGCAAGAAAATCGCCGCGCAGACGGCCGGCTTCAAAGTGCAACCGTCGTTGGTAGAGATGAGGTCATGCGAACCGCAGAAGCATGCGTGCTAGATGCATCCCAAAGCCTTGCCAT
>NZ_SCTN01000573.1 GCF_004297345.1 Aquabacterium sp.
CGTACTCGAGTTCTGTCTTGGACAAGACAGCGTTTACAGCGTGAAATGCGCGCTTCTGCGAGTCCGTTCCTACATGTTCTCTGCGACTGATATCAAGTGCAAGCAATCCAAACAGTCGATTACAAACCCGAGCAGCTAACACGATCTGTGTGCGTGGCTCAACGACCGCCATTGATCGCACAGCAGCCATGCGTTCAAGGTCCACTAACGCGTTGTTCATCCGCGCATACCGAATGCGATTGGTCGTGGTACCACGCACTTCCACGATTTCTCCGCTTGTACGATATGCTTCGGACGTACGACACGAGAAGGCGTATATTATTCCGCCTTGTACGCGTACCGATGTCGTGCAGATATGGCCAACGCCATTGCTGGCTATGTTTCCCAGCTTAGGGAATGTTTGATTCGTCCGATGGCGCCATCGATCGAGATTGCGATATTCCTTCGACGGACCCAGCGATCTTACAACCGTTCGTGACATGTGTTCCCAGTCGGATAGATTGGACGAATACGACGCATGATTTAGCTGCGCAAACAACGTCTTGCGGTTTACGCGGACAACGTCTGATGTGAATGCGTCGAGCATAACGATATCGTCTGTGCGTTGTCTGTACTCGACGTCGTGAAGCGCGGCAGCAAGGGCGAACGGTTTCCGATGATCGTGTGGATCGTAGCGGTGTATGAGACCCCATCCGACGTATTCGAACACGTTATGCGTGGTGATCGCACGTATTAGTCGTCTGTTGTTTTTTATAAGGCGTTGTATGTGTTGACACGCTCCTTCAAATATGCGCAGGTCTGAGACGGCCAGGTGATGTGTTATGTTGAACAGAACGTCATCTGGTAGAGAGAGTATGCTCATCGATTTTGTTTATTGTGCAACAGCCCTAAACTCTGCCGTCAATGCTGTGACAAGATCTCCCGCGGTTGGTACGCTTGGGAATCTATACACTCTATCGTGCGTGAACATCAGCCCGTACATCAACGCCATTGACGCTGCGAGCGCCCGCACCGCTTCCAGCATCTTCTGGCAGTCCACCGATCTTGGCATCACGAAGAACTGTGCAAACATGCGTAGCGTGTCACCGAGGGACATGGGATCGCGATCAGGATTGCGTGCAATGTCCATAATGCATTTTAATGCATACATACTATGTCCAGGATCGCCAAATGCGTGTTCAATACGCCCGAAATACCGGTAGAACGTCGCAAAATGTCGCGTGGCAGCAGTTTCGGCGATCTCGTTGACATCGACAGTCCAATGAAAGTACGTAGTACGCTCTGGTGACGGCAACGGCATTTTAATAGCGGTCGTGAGAAGTTCGATTGAATACGTTGTGTATTCCACAAACGTGCTGTTGTACTCAACGGCGGTATGTTTCACAATGTTTTCCAGGGCAATGTCAACAGCATTTGGTTGCAATGCCAACACGTGGCCAGCGGAACGTAGACCACCGTCGGTTGCGATACCATACATGCGGCATTGATCGTCAAACAGACGGCTTATCACCGTCTGGAGACGCAGCGAGACATCCGAGCGACGATGTTTATGTATTTCGTACGCTGCGCATATCCCAAGCCGACGTGCATCTGCGCAACTGTCGGGACGGTAACTGGTGACGCCGCACGACGCATGCTCGACAGCGCTGCTTAGATGGTAATCGTCGCATCTATCGACATAACTAAACCCAAAATCGATTATTACAGGCACGGGCATATCTTCATGCATACGTATTATAATGTTGCTCGTATGAAGATCGTAATGAGTGAAACCGCACGCCTTGTGCGCGACGTCCAGCGCAACGAACACCTGTATCAGGATATCTATTAACACAGTTGTACTGAGCGGCGAGTCTTTAGAACGGATGTGATGTCCCAGAGACTGTCCGTCGATATGTTCCATCAGGAATATCGTGCGCGTTATCAGAGGTGGTCGATGTTCCCACTCGAATGGAAGTTGGTTCTCAATACGCTTCGCGCCAAGCGATCGCGAATACACCTCACGTAAACCAAACGGCGTTGGAAAACATGTTGCAGTGGACGGATCAACCGATTGATGTATTCGTTGAATAACGCGCAGTTCGTGCTCGGCTAGATAATTGTGATATGTGTACATTTTGAACACGACGTTTTTCTCGCTATCTTCGGGCATTTTGGTCAAACCTGCACAGGCCTGGACGCCAGACTTGAACATAGTGATCATCATTTTTACAATGGAAACGGTGTGTATAAATGGTATTCTCATTTGACGAAGACGAAACTCAGCAACGCGAGGCCGCATCGGGATGTCCCGCATATGGTAGGCAAAGACGCTCGCGTCGCTCTCGTTCCCGCAGTCCCGCTCGTGGCGCGGCACGTTCGCACTCGCGTTCCCGCAGTCCCGCACGTGGCGCGGCACGATCGCGCTCGCGTTCGCACTCGCGTTCGGCGAGCAGTCGCTCGCGCTCACTGACGTCATTCTTGCGCCGGAGAAGCGCGGCGTACGGGAAACGAGGACATGTGTGTGAACTGCGGATGCGAAGACAACGTACACCTCGTCGTCCGTCGGCGTATAACACGTTCATTCAGAAGAAGATGCTCGACAGTAATTTCCACAATGGAGAGAATCAACG
>NZ_SCTN01000145.1 GCF_004297345.1 Aquabacterium sp.
ATGCCATCTGGCGAGGGACGCTGATCGCGCCACCAGTTGATGGCCGATTCGATATCGGTGATGTGGATGCCTGCCATGCGATGAATCGACTCAGCCCTTGGCCGCCTTGCTGGCTTCCAGTTCGGCCTCATGCGCCTGCAAGGCCGACAAGGCGGCTTCAGCCATATCGCGCGCCACGCCCTCGGCCAGGCTCACGGGGGCCTCGGCCAGCACGGCGGCACCGTCAGTCTTGAAGCGCTTGACCCAGGTACCGGCTTCACGGCCTTCGGCAAAAGCCTGGCTTTGCAGCAGCAGCGTGCCATCGGCAGCGGTCAGCTTGAAGTAGAACTGGCCGTCAAACTCGCGGTATTGCTTGAAGGCAGGCACATCAGCCTTCACAGCCTGCGCCTTGGCCGCCTTGGCTTGCGGTGCGGCCACCATGGTGCGCAAGCCCACGGCTTGACGCAACTCGGTCAGGAAAGGCGTGGCCACCGCACGCGCCTTGGCCGCGCCTGCCTGCAGCACCTCTTCGATTTGCTCGGGGTGGGCCACCAGTTGGGCATAACGCTCGCGCATGGGCCCCACATGGTATTCAATCAGCTTGACCACGCGCTGCTTGGCATCACCCCAACCCAGGCCGGCACGCAGATCGGCGCGGAATGCCTCGCGCGTGGCCGCATCGGCAAAGGCGTCGTGGATGGTGACCAGATGGGCGCTGTCAGGGTCCTTGGGCTCGCCCGGCAGGCGCGAATCGGTCACGATGCGGGCGATCGCGTCTTTCAAGGCCTTGGGGCCGCCATCGAACAAGGGCACGGTGTTGTCATAGCTCTTGCTCATCTTGCGGCCGTCCAGGCCGGGCAAGGTGGCCACGCTCTCTTCGATCTCGGCCTGGGGCAGCACGAACAGCTCGCGGCCCTTGCCAAAGGTGTGGTTGAAGCGCTGGGCCACGTCACGCGCCATCTCGATGTGCTGGACCTGATCGCGCCCCACAGGCACGCGGTGTGCGTTGAACAGCAGGATGTCGGCCGCCATCAGGATGGGATAGCAGTACAGGCCCATGGTGATGCCGGCATCCGGATCTTCGGCGTTCACACCATTGGCATCCACGGCGGCCTTGTAGGCGTGCGCCCGGTTCATCTGCCCCTTGGCCGTCACACAGGTCAGCAACCAGTTCAGCTCGGTGATCTCGGGCACATCGCTCTGGCGATAGAAGGTCACGCGCTGGGTATCCAGGCCGGCGGCCAGCCAGGTCGCGGCGATTTCAAGGCGCGAGCGCTCGATGCGGTCCGGGTCGTCGCACTTGATCAGCGCATGGTAATCGGCCAGGAAGAAGTAGCTCTCGACCCCGGCCTCGCGGCTGGCCACGATGGCCGGACGGATGGCGCCCACGTAATTGCCCAGGTGGGGTGTGCCGGTGGTCGTGATACCGGTGAGAACGCGTACGGTCATGGCTGGCTGATCGGCTGGTTGACGGCTTCGTTGAAAGCGCTGATTTCGAATGAAGAAACGAAAACGGGAAAGTGCCGAATTGTAGGTGCTGGGCCCATTTCCCGGGCGTGGCCAGGGCGTCTGGCCGGGCACAGGCCGATTACACTGTCGCCCGCATGAAGAACATCGTCATCCTGATCTCCGGCCGCGGCTCCAATATGGAAGCCATTGTGGACACCTGTGCCAGCGAGCAATGGCCCGCCCGCATCGCGGCCGTGGTCAGCAACAAGGCCAGCGCGGGGGGCCTGCAGTTCGCCGCCTCGCGCGGCATTGTCACCGCGGTGCTGGATCACAAGGCCTTCGAAACGCGCGAAGCGTTTGATGCCGAACTGGCCCGCGTGATCGACGGCTACGCCCCTGACCTGGTCGTGCTGGCCGGCTTCATGCGCATCCTGACAGAGGGTTTCGTGCGCCATTACGAAGGCCGGTTGATCAACATCCACCCTTCCCTGCTGCCCGCCTTCCCCGGCTTGCATACCCACCAGCGCGCCATTGAAGCCGGCTGCAAGCTGGCCGGCGCCACCGTGCACTTTGTGACGCCCGAACTGGATCACGGCCCCATCGTGGCCCAGGCCGCCGTGCCCGTGCTGAGCGATGACACGGAGGGCAGCCTGTCAGCCCGCGTGCTCAAGCAAGAACACGTGATCTACCCACGCGCCGTGAAATGGTTTGTGGAAGATGCCCTCACATTGCGCGATGGTCTGGTCCAACACAACACTGGTGAGCCACAACTGGTACTGGGCGACTAAGGCCAGACGCCGGTGCACTCTGCTAACCTTTGCGGCCTGAAGTGAAGGGAGCAGACAACATGCACAACAACCGTACACCATCGACCAACCGTGGCTTGGCGAGCTGGGTCCTAGCCACCATGATCGCCTTGGCCGCTTGCCATGCGCCCGCAGCTTTGGCAGACGAGGCCCCGGCGACATCCACACAAGAGCAGGCCCATCAAGCCGCATTCGAGCAAGCCACGAAGGCCATGCAGGCAGCGCAGGTCAAAGGCCCTGCCGAAATCAAGCTGCGTGACCAAGCCACACTCAAGCTGCCTGCGGGTTATGTGTGGGTGCCGGAGCCTGCCGCTGGCCAGTTCATGAAGGCCGTGGGCAACCACCCCGACGAGCGCGAACTGGGTTTGATCTTCCCTGCATCAGAAGCGCAAGGCTGGATGGTGGTGGCCCGCTATGAAGATGCCGGCTACATCAAGGACGACGACGCCAAGAACTGGAACGTTGACGATCTGTTCAAGAGCCTCAAGGATGGCACGGAGGCCTCTAACGAAGAGCGCCGCAAGAATGGCTATCCGGAACTCGACATCCTGGGTTGGGTGGAGAAACCCAACTACGTGGCCGATACCCATCGCCTGGTCTGGTCGATGTCTGCTCGCGTCAAGGGCGCACCCGCAGATGAACCTACCAGCATCAACTACAACACCTATGCGCTGGGCCGCGAAGGCTACATCACGCTCAACCTGATCACCGGCCAGCAAGCCATCGGTCAGGACAAGGTGCATGCGCAAACGCTGCTGTCCGCCCTGGACTTCAATGAAGGCAAGCGCTACGCCGATTTCAACCAGTCCACAGACAAGGTGGCGGAGTATGGGCTGGCAGCACTGGTTGGCGGCCTGGCTGCCAAAAAGCTGGGCATGTTCGCCCTGGCTGCAGGCTTCTTCGCCAAGTTCGCCAAGATCATCCTGCTGGCAGGTGCCGGCGTGATGGCGGCCGTCGGCAAGTTCTTCAAGCGCGACAAAAACCAAGGCTGACTTCGTCAAACGCCCACACCATGTTGAAGATCCTTTTTCTGCTGTTCAGCGGCCTGAAGTTCGGCAAGCTGCTCACCACAGGCGGCACCATGCTGATCTCGCTGGTGGTCTACGCCTTCATCTATGGATGGAAGTACGCTGCAGGCTTCATCGCCTTGTTGTTCGTGCACGAGATGGGGCACTTCATCGCCGCACGCCAGCGTGGCCTGCAAGTGGGCGCCCCGACGTTCATCCCCTTCATGGGCGCGTGGATCGAGATGAAAGATCTGCCCCACGACGCAGAAACGGAAGCCTATGTCGGGCTCGGCGGGCCGCTCGTGGGCACCCTGGGCGCGCTGGCTTGCTACTTCCTGGCACGCGACATGGACCACAGCAGCAAGTGGTTGCTGGCTGTGGCTTACGCCGGCTTCTTCCTGAACCTGTTCAATCTCATCCCGCTGTCGCCACTGGATGGTGGGCGCATCACGGCGGTCCTGTCGCCCAGACTGTGGTTGTTGGGCGTGCCGGTGATGGGCTTCCTGCTGTGGCAGAACCCGCTCAACCCGGTACTGATCATGATCGCCATCATGGCCATCCCGCAGGTCATCAAAGCCTGGCAGTTCCGAGCAGATGATCCTTCGCATGCCGGATATTACGTGGCATCAGCCGAAACACGGCTGACTTACGCCACGGCCTATATCGGCCTGCTGGCTTTCCTGGCCGTGATGACGCACGATGTGCACGAGATGCTCGCCACCATCCGCTGAGATGGCCATCAGGCCGCGCTGATCGGCACCTCGAACCAGAACAGGCTACCCGTGCCGGGCTGGCTGTCCACACCGATTCGCCCGTTCATCATGTCGACCAGGCGCTTGCAAATAGCCAGGCCCAGGCCCGAGCCGCCATATTGACGAATGGTGTTGTCACTGGCTTTGCTGAAAGGTTGGAACAAATGGCACAAGGCCTCATGCGGGATGCCTATGCCTGAATCCTGCACCTCCACATGCAAGGCGTGCTGCCCATCCTCGGCCTGCATGGTTCGGCACCGCACCGACACTTCACCCTCTGGTGTGAACTTCACGGCATTGGCCAGCAGATTGAGCAACACCTGTTTGACCCGCAATGGATCGCCCGTGGCATCGATCTCGCCATCAGGGAACTCGCGGATCAGCGACACCCCTTTCTGCTCGGCAATGGAGGAGACCATGTCCACAGCCTCGTGCGCGAGTTGCACCGCATCAAAGCGTTGAGACGCCAGTGGTGTGGCGTGCGCTTCCAGTCGAGAAAAATCCAGCACATCGTTGACGATCTGCATCAAGGTGCCACCGCAGCGCTCAATCTGTTCAACGTAAACCGACTGCTGATTGACAAGATCACCACGTTTGAGCAGTTGCGTGAAACCCAGGATGCCATTGAGCGGCGTGCGCACTTCGTGGCTAATCTGGGCAAACATGCGCGTGCGATCCAGGCTGGACTGTTGAACTGCCTGCAGCATGGCCTCCAGCTTCTGAGCTCGACGCTCCAGCGACAAGTTTTGTTTGTCGATCATGCACTGGTTGGCATCGATCTCTTCGCCAAAACGGTCATAGGCGCGACGCACCACGATGCCAAAGCCAGCACCAATGACCAGGAAGCTGATCTGCATGAGAAACAGCGGATTGTCTTCATGCCTCATCAAGGGCTGAATCCAGCCATGCTGCTGGTTCTGCCACATCAGTACGGCACAGGCCAGCGCGATGAGCACCCAGATCAAGCCATCGACCACGCCCATCAAGTGCGCCACGAACATTGGCCACCACACCAGCCACCACACGGCCGTGCTCGGTGTCAGCCCCATCCACATCAAGCCCACAACGAGCCCGCAGAGGTTGCCTATCAACATCAGGTAGCTGCATGCACGGATGCAAGCCGGACTGAAGCGCGACTTGAACAGAGGAAAGAGCGCCAGCACCAGCAAGGCGGGCAAGCCCAGCACAGCCGCAATGGCCCATTGGCCCAGATACAGGCCGTATGCAAGTGCGAACGCAAAATGCCCAGCAACCGATACATAGATCAGTTCGCTGAAGCGCTTGTATTTGACCCAGCCAGCAGCCCATTGCGCTGGAGGTGGTGATGCCATGTACTGCTCCTGTGGCCTCATCAATTGGCGTGCCCTGACGCCGCTCGCAAGCCTAACTCATGCTGGCGTGAATCACCCCTGTTGCAGCATGAGGGTTTGCGAGATGACAAGAACCCTTCACATGGCAAACCCCATCCATCAAGCGCGAGCACCGGTGATGTAGTGCTCCAACTGTTCGATGATGAACTTCTGCTCGGAGATGATGCCCTTGACCAGATCACCAATGGAGATCATGCCCAGCAAGCGTTCTCCATCCATGACCGGCAGATGCCGCAAGCGGTTCTCGGTCATCAAGGCCATGCACTCTTCACTGGTCTGGCTCGGGCTCACGTACATCACGGCAGACGTCATGATCTCGCTCACATCGGTCTCGCGAGACAAGCGCGACATCAGTGCAATCTTGCGCGCGTAATCCCGCTCGGTGATGATGCCCGTGATGCGGCCCTCATCCATCACCAGCAAGGCGCCCACACGTTTGTCAGACATCATGACCAGCGCGTCATACACGGACGCGGTCGGGGCGATGGTGTAGATGGACTGATCGGGCTTGGCCCGGAGAATCTCGGCAGCGGTGGTCACCTGCTTGCTCCTCTTTGTGTGTGACAAGCGCAGATCACGGGAACGAAGGCACGTTGGGCTCATGACCCTC
>NZ_SCTN01000593.1 GCF_004297345.1 Aquabacterium sp.
GGCGGCCGTCAGACTGCCGGATCGCAAGATGCCGGCTTCGGTCGGCCGCTGACGTCGAGCCAGGTGCGGAACCGCGCAACGCCGGCGGCGATCCGCCGGCCCAGCGACAGGCTCCGGGCCGGCCGGCGTTCGGCCGCGCGAATCAGCTTCCAGCGTCGTGCTTCATCGGCCTCCCGAAGGAGGTCCTGGAGGTGCTCGGTGGCTAGTTGCGCGAGGAACGGGTTCATGCGGGTCTCCACTGGGTGTCGGCTGCTTCGGGCCGTGTCGTGCGGGCGCCCGGGCTAGCGGGCGTGGTCGTCGCCATAGGAAGGGCGGGAATCGGCCCCCAACCCCGAGCTCATCAGGGCAAGCAGGCTGAAGCCACCGGCGATCGACGCGGCGATGAGGAAGAAGGCAAAGATGGTGATCATGGTGGACGCTCCTGACCCTTACAGTAACCTGTGTGGAGGCGATTAGTGGTTACCCGCAGCATAGTCACTTGCGCGTAACCTGTCAAGCGGTATATGGTGGTTACTGCCATGAAGTCCGCCGACGAATCGACCCACGCTCACGACCTCGCACTCGATGCCGCCGTCGAGTTCCTGAACACGAAGGAACTCGAATTCGGACACCTCGTGGATCACCTCCACGAGCCGGGCGACGCGCGCTCGTGGTTCGTCGAGCAGGGCGTCATCCACGGGACCGATCGCGCGGGATGGAACCAGCGCGACCTCGAGCGAGTCCGGAAGGTCCGTGATGCACTCCGGGAGGTCCTCGATGCGGTCGTCGAGGATCGGGCCCCATCTGCGGCGGCTGTCGACCTCGTCAATCGAGCCCTCGCCGACGGCCGCGTGCCCCGCCTCGAGCTCCAGGGGTCGGACGTCGCCGTCGGGCATCGCCACGGCACGAACGAGGTCGGCGACGCGCTCGCGGCCCTCGCCGGCCCGATCGTCACCGAGATCGCGACCGGTCGCCCGGATCGGTTCCGTACCTGCGCCAACGACACCTGCCGGTGGTCGTTCTACGATGCGTCACCCACCGGGCGGCGGCGCTGGTGCGACATGCGAACATGCGGCAACCGGGCCAAGGCGGCCCGCCATCGAGAGCGCGCCAAGGGCATCGAGATCATCGATCCCGTGCCCTGACGGGTTGAGGTCCCGGCCCGAACCTCCAGTCGCGTTCGATCAACGGGCGAGCCGCGCCCAGATCGGGACTTCGACGGCTTGCGCGGATTCACCGCAGCCGACCGTCGCGACGAGCAGGAACCGGTCGAGGTGGGCGTATGCCCCCCGGATTCGGGGCCATTCGGCGTCCTGCGGATCCGAAGGAGCCATGAGCCATGACGCCCGGATCGTGTGCCCATCCCTGATCGCGGAAGGCTCGATGGCGACGGTGTATCCGCCGATGATCCCCGGCGGGAGCAGCCCCTCGCTCGGCGCCGTTGCCCCGTACCACCCGACGACGGCACCATCCAGAGTGTCCACTGGATCCTCGTTCGTGACGAGGAACCACGACTCGCCCGAGAGCTCGCTGGCCGGCTGAACCTGGTAGCCGGCGCTGTCGCCGCCCACCGGCGGATTCTCGCGGTTCATGAGGCCGAACGGAAGCAGGTCGGCCCGCCGCCAGGCGGCTTCGAGCACGAGGTGGAGGCGCTGCCGGTCGTGGGTCACGGTTCCTCCGGCGTCCACGTCGCCCCGATCGCAGGTCATGGTCCATCGAACGTCGACGTCGGCTGCGCGGGCCTGCGTGGGATCCGGCACGACGGCGAACACCGGCCCAACGAGCAACGGAAGGATG
>NZ_SCTN01000146.1 GCF_004297345.1 Aquabacterium sp.
CAGGAGCAGGCGCAGATCTATGTGCAGTCGAACGGTGGTCGCGTAGTGCCTGTGGGCACACAGGCGGTGGTGCTGATGCATCAGGCGGCCTGCTAAAGCGCCGCGCCCAACAAAAAGGGGGTCCTGCAGGAACCCCTTTTTTTTCTTGCTGAAGCCAGCGCAAGCCAGCTCAGCTCATTCCTCGCTGACGGGGCAGGGGTGAGTTTGGTTTGCCTGTTAGTTGGAGTAGGGCGGCACGTAATGTCCGTTGACAAATTGGCAGCCATGTCCTTCCGGGTAAACGCTGGCGATCTCCAGCCAATGCTCGTTGCCATAGCCGCTAACTGGCGAGGCGACTTTCACAAGCGGTGGTCGAACCTCTAGAACGGGCCCGCAGTTGGTATGGGCGCCAAATCTCAGCGTCTTGCGAAACGCTGTCGCCACGCGCTCCAGTGCTGCTCGCTCCTTGCGCTCCTGGATGTCGCGCCTACGGGCCGCCTCTGCTTCAGCCTTTTCCCAGGCCAGCCGTTCAGCCTCCAAACGAGCCTCCTGGTCGCGCATCTCTTTTTGCGCACGTTTTTGTGCAGAAGTGGCTGCGGCCACAACTTCGCCTGGTAGGCTCAGTTGATTCAATTCATTGATGAAGGCGGGCCATGCTTCTAGCGACATGCCGCCCCTGATTTTGTCCGTGGCTAACTGGTGTGCCAAATCAGTGAGGGCATGCTGGTCTTGCTTGGCTGCCACCGTCCAACGTGTTGCCTCTGCTTCATAGAAAACCGTCGCGCGAGCCTTGGCACTGCTCAGTGCTTCCTCGTAGTCTGCGTGCAGCTCGTGCTCCTGTGCCTCTGGAATCCAGCGGCCTTTTTGAACCTCGTCCGAACTCAAACGGGGAAGCAGCTTTGCGTCACCCCACTTGATGATGAACGCCTTTAACGAGGCGTTGCGCAGCGACAGGTCCGATTGTTCGTCGGTGATTTTTGACCGAGCCTCTTGCGCATGGCTGTTCACAGCATCGTCGAAGCGAGCGTATTTCACGGCGGCGTTGGCTCGAGTGGCACGCTCTGACATGCCCATCTGTTCGAGTCCCGAAGCCACCTTCTTGCTGAACTCGTCGTGGTCAAATTCAACCCACTTCGTTTTCCAGCCTACACATTCATGGTTGGCAATCGCGTTCACTGCCAGTATGGGCGACATCAGTACCACAGCGGCGCCCGCACCGATAGCCCCGCCCACGGCAACAGGTGGGCCAAAGACAACCGCTCCAACTTTCTCTTTTGTCGATAGTTTTGACCACGCAGAAGGTGCACCTCGCTCTTCTGGCGTGTCTCCGTAGCCACTTTTGGTTGCGGAAACCTTGATGAATTCTGTCTCCAAGCCTGTGAACTGGCTGCAGGCAGGCAAACTCAACTGCTTGTTGTCAAAACAGTTTCTGGGCTTGTCATCTGCGCGGCATTCGAATCGCTTGGTTGCAAACGCAGGCTGCCCGCCTATCCAGTCGAAACTCCAGCGCTTCGTGCCGGAAATGGGGGCGCCCAAAAAAGTGCGATTGCCGTCAATCTCTGTAGACAGTCGGGGCAATACTTTGTAAGTCGTGCCATCGAACTCCAGCGTGCCAAATACCGGACTTTCTGTTGCACAGACTGGTCTGGCCATGCTTGCCGCGAGCAGTAGCGGCACCCAATATCTCTTCATGTGCGTTCGCTTCCTCAAGCGCCTGTGCGACGCTTGCTTCTCATTCGTGCGAGGCCCAGGATGCCCAGTGCACAGCTCAACAGCACACCTGTGCCGGGCTCGGGCACCATCGACATCACGTAGTTCACTGATTTGCCGTTGATGTCAGCAATGCCAGCGATGTATTGGCCATTGCTGCTGATGGATACCGCGTTAAGCAGTGCCTCGCCCGGGGCCAGCAAATTGTGATCTTGTGCGTATTGATTGAGGTTGATCAGCCCGCCAGACTTCGTGTACAGAAATGCGAATTGGGGTTTGCCGTTCGAGCCGTGAATGTTGGCAGTGCCGACGACGTCGCCAGCTTCATCAATGTCATATCCGACGCTGTTGCCCACAACATTGGCCGTGATGTCCATGATGTCGTTGGCGCTTGAATACAGGAAAGCGTGCTCTGCGCCTGTTGAAGTGTGGAAGGCCCCCGTGATCTGATCCTGATCATTGATGCCAAACGCGATCGATCCGTGCACGATCACGCCAGGTGCGAGAGCGTTTTGAATTGTTGCCGCCAGGTCCGTGGTCGTGCCTGTTGCGGAAGCATAGTAGAACGCGTGGATGTTGTTGGCATCCTCGCTCTGAAAAGAACCACCGACGATGTTGCCGGTGTTGTTGAGGGCATTGCCAATTCCGCCGTAAATGCTGCCCACATTCAGTTTGTTGATTTGGCCGTTCGTTGCAGCGGAGAACGGGACCGTGATTTCCACGGTTGCTCCGCTGGGCATGGCAGTTGGCTGAACGGTGCGGCCTGTCGTCACACTTTGATCATTGATGCCCCAGGCAATGGTTGTGACGTTGTTTGCGCCTACGGTGCCTATCAACTGCCCTGAGGTATCGAATACTTGGGTAGTGAAATACGGCCCAACGCCTCTCACGACTGTGATCTGGCCTGCATCATTGATGCCAGTGGCATATCCGGTCGAGCCCAACGCCATGGGGCCCGTTGTGCTGCCGGCGTCATAGATGAAGGCTTGCGCCACGCCGAGCGAATTGGCCCAGGTGCCCGCTACCTGTCCCAGGTTGTTCACGACCGGGTTGGCACCATTGAAGGACGTATTGTTCCAGTCTCTCGCCAGACCTCCACCCACGGGTGCAATGTTGGTGAGAAATTGAGCGTGAGCTGCTGTTGAAAATGCGGCGGCGAGCGAAAGCAGGCATGCAGCCTGTCGAGCATTGATTGGCATGGTACTTCCCTGTTATTCGTAAAGGAAAGATACGGCCGAGATCGGCTGCTCTAGATTGCTGCCACCAGATCAGGGGGGTGACTTCAGGAGCCATTCGCATGGCCCTTCAGGCCAGATTGTCGGGGTGTGCTCGGGTAAATCTGAAAGAGGCATCAGCGTTGATCGCCATGTCGGTGTGATGCGGCAACTCCCTCGTTCAAGCAAGAAAAAAGGGGTTCCGATCGGAACCCCTTTGGTTGATGCTGGTAGGTTGATCTGCCAGCTCACCCAGCTCAAACGCGCTCGATGATCATGGCAATGCCTTGGCCACCACCGATACACATCGTGATCAGGGCGTAGCGGCCGCCAGTGCGTTGCAGTTCGTAGATGGCCTTGGTCACCAGGATGGCGCCGGTGCCGCCAACAGGGTGGCCCAGCGAGATGCCGGAACCGTTGGGGTTGACCTTTTCGTTGTCCATGCCCAGTTCCTTGGCCACGGCGCAAGCTTGTGCAGCAAAGGCCTCGTTGGCTTCGATCAGGTCCATGTCAGCGATGGTCAGGCCGGCCTTGGCCAGTGCATTGCGCGAAGCGGGCACAGGGCCGATGCCCATGTACTCGGGTTCCACGCCAGCGTGGCCGTAAGACACCAGGCGAGCCAGCGGCTTCAGGCCCAGGGCCTTGGCCTTGTCGCTTGATGCCATCACCACAGCGCCAGCGCCGTCGTTCAGCGTCGAGGCGTTGCCGGCGGTCACGGTGCCTTCTTCCTTCTTGAAGGCAGGCTTCATCTTGCTCAGCGCTTCAACGGTGGTGTCGCCCTTGACGCCTTCGTCGGTGTCAAACAGCACCACGCCCTTGCGGGTCTTCAGTTCGACGGGGACGATCTGGTCCTTGAAGATGCCGGCGGCAACGGCCTTGGCAGCACGTTGCTGCGATTGAACGGCGTAGGCGTCTTGCTGTTCGCGGGTGATGTCGTAGCGGGCCGCCACGTTTTCAGCGGTGATGCCCATGTGGATGTGCATGCGGGGGTCATGCAGGGCGCCCAGCATGAAGTCCAGCATCTTCACGTCACCCATGCGAGCACCCCAGCGGTTGGAGGTGACCAGGTAAGCGCCACGGCTCATGGATTCGGCGCCAGCGCCAACGGCCACATCGCAGTCACCCAGCTGGATGGCTTGTGCTGCGGACACGATGGCTTGCAGGCCCGAACCGCACAGGCGGTTCACGTTGAAGGCGGGGGCCTCTTGGGGCACGCCGGCGTTCAGGGCGGCCACGCGGCTGATGTAGGCGTCTTGAGGCACGGAGGGGATCACGTGGCCCATCACGACGTGGCCCACATCCTTGGGCTGCACGCCAGCGCGTTCCAGCGCCGTCTTGATCACCAGGGCGCCCAGATCAGCGGGGGGGATGTCCTTGAGCGCGCCACCGAAGCTGCCGATGGCGGTACGGGCTGCGCCCACGAAGACGACTTCACGAGTCATGGTTGTGTCCTTCCAGAAGGGGGTCAAACAAACAAAATCTGATGGGTTTTATTGTCAGATTATGACGCGTTGCAGCATCGGCGTCCGACAGCGGGCCATATTGTGGGCGTACGCAGGCGTTTTGGTGGGTGTTTTACTGGCGTTTGCCTGTGTTTTTCAATTGGTGGCTGGCATGGACGTTCCGGGCTGTACGGCCATGGCCTGACGCGTCACGGCGCCGATCATGAGCGTTTCAAACATGGCTCTGGCTTCCAGCAGGCGTTCTGCGCGGCGCTCGGGCGCCTCGATGTGGGCGTGGCACATCTTGAAGATCTGGTCGATGATGATGGCCAGAATGGGCCGCAAGGTGGCCTCAGGCAGGGCGGGCAGGGCGCCGCGTGCTTGCAGTTCACGCAGCATGTCGTCCTGCAGTTGCGCGAGCATGGCTTCGATGGCGTGGCGAATCGGGCCGGGTGGGCCGAAGCGTTCGCGCATGGCGATGGTGAACACGGCGTGATGGGCCAGGGCGAAATCCAGCGTCCAGCCAACCACAGTGGGCGTGATGTCGGCCAGTGACGGGGCGTTCTGGCGCGCCTGGGTGAGCCCTTCACGCAGTTGCTGGCCGAACTCCGCCACGATCTCTTCAAGCAGGGCATCTTGTGAGCTGAAGTGTCGGTAGAAGGTGTTGTGGTTCAGGCCGGCTTCGCGTGCCAGTTCCCGCAGCGAGACCGATTGGGCACAGCTCAGGCGGCTGGCCAGGCGCACGGCCGCTTCCATCAGCAGGCGCTTGCCCTGTGCCATGCGAGGGGATGTGGCCTTGGCAGTTTTCGCGACGGTATTCGCGATGGGTTTGGCGGCAAGGGCACCAGGGCTGTCGATGTCGGTCATGAGCGGGGATCAGGGCAGGTGCATCACGCGTGGCGTGGCGTGGGGTAGTTCGCAGGCGAGCATAGCCTGCTGGCGCATCAGGTTCATCTGGCCGAGTTTGCCGGGCAACTGGCGTGCCGGTGCACCCCAATGGCGGTAGAGCGTGTAGGTGCTGGTCAGCAGGCGTTCGGGCGAATCCCAATCAGCCCACGGGCCGCGTTGGAACTCGGCGCTGAAGACCACGTCGCGGGCCGCTTGGGTCGGCGCCATGCCTTGCCTGAATCGCCGGGCCACGGCCTCGTGCACAAAGTGCCAGTAATCCAGCATGTTCTGCACATCAGCCTGCGTGGCCAGCGGACCGTGGCCGGGCACGATCACATCCACATCGAGTGCTTTGATGTACTCAAGGCCCGCTACCAGTTGCTCGATCGGGCCGGCCCACATCACGGGCGTCACGCCGACAAACATGATGTCGCCAGCGTAGGCCACGCGGCGCGAGGGCACGTGCACCACGGCATCGCCATCCGTGTGGCCAGGGCCCACTTCGGTGATGACGACGTCCACGCCTTTGATGCTCAAGGTCTTGCTGGCAGAGAAGCCTTGATTCGGGCTGGTGATGTGGACGCCGCTGAAGTCGTACGGGCGGAACATCTCGTGCATGTAGTGCCCGAACTGGTCGATGCCGCCGAGCTTCACATGGCGCAGCAGGCTGCTACCGTGATACAGCGCGTTCAGGGCGAGCGGCTGCATGTGGTGCATCTGGTGGATGCAGGCATGCGTGGCGATGATGTGCCGATCTTTGAAAAGCTGGTTGCCCCAGCAATGGTCACCATCGGCGTGAGTGTTGATGACCTGATCGATGGGGGAGCGATCCGTGATGTCCTGGCAGGCATTGAGCATCTCGCGGGTGCAGCGCAGGTCCCAGCCGGTATCGATCATCACGCTGGTGCCACTGCAGTCGATCAGGCCCAGATTGGTCTCGCCCCATGAGCCGTTGGGTACCAGCCAGGCATAGGTGTCATCGGCGATGCGGTAGAGCCCGCCTTGGTACTTCGCGGGCTCGCCATAGCGCGTCAAGCTGCCTGCGCTGGCATGCAGGCAGATGGCCTCGGCGCGAGGCTGGATGCGCGGCGCGGTGCTCATGCAATGGTGTGGACGATGTCGCCAATGGGCTCGATCACCAGGCGCAGTGTGTCGCCCTTCTTCAGCCAGTGGCCGGTTTCCATGCCGCAGCCACCGGGCAGTGTGCCCGATGCGATCAGCTCGCCCGCATGCAACTGCTCGCCGCGTGACAGGTGGGCCAGCACTTCGCCCGGGCTGTAGCGCATGCCCTTGGTGCTGGTGCGGCTGACCACTTCGCCATTGATCTCGACACGGGCTTGCAGCTCGTTGAGGTGCGGCAGGATCTCGTCGGCTGTGACCAGCGTGGTCGACATGCTGCTGAGGAAGTGCTTGGACTTCTGCGGCCCCAGCCCTGACTGCATTTCTTCACGCTGCACATCGCGGGCAGAGAAGTCATTGACCACCACGAAGGCGCCAATCGCAGCCTCGCCTTCGGCAGGTGTCGCGTTGAACAGTGGCTTGGACAGCACCCAGCCCAGTTCCAGTTCGTAGTCCAGCGCCTGTGTGTACTCGGGTGGTGTCACAGGCGTACCGCCGGGCACCATGGTCAGGTGGTTGCCGAAGTAGTAGATGGGCTGGTGGTGCCACAGCCGGTGAGGACGGAACGCGGGGAAGGGTTGGCGCGTGAGGCGCTCGAACAGGCGTGTGACCTGGTAGCTACCCGGCAGAAAGCGTCGTGCATAGCCTCTGGAGGATTGCACCCAGTGCTGCTCGAACAGCATGCAATCCCTGAAGGACAACGGTTGGAAG
>NZ_SCTN01000588.1 GCF_004297345.1 Aquabacterium sp.
GACGATGACCTTGTTCGGAGAAAATAGCCTTTTCATATTCCCCAGTTGCTTTTGTTCTATGTACATAATTCACATAAAATCAGATAGTTAACTGACTGAATTATAATAAATACGTTGATTTCTGTCAACTTAGATTGTGGCAATTTCATCGAAAACTGCCTTTTTAACCATCAAAAAAGCCGAGGAAACGGCTCGGATTCTCCCCTTCGTCGTATCGCCGAAAAATCACTCCCCCGCGGTAGCCTGGGGCGCGTCCGGTTCCGATCCGTCCGACGACCCCGTATCGGATGAGGCACCTTCATCGGTGGCGGGATGATCGATAGTATACTGCGTCGGATCGTTGCAAACGTCGCCGCTCCCTTCCTTCGCGAGTGTCGCCTCGTCGCAGAGGGTGATTGAGCAGTCCCGTTCGCCCTCCGGACAAACGTAGGCGGCGCAGTCCTCGGCCGACGGGTCGCAGAGCGGGATATGCTTGGCGTTGCGGCGGATGATCTGGTAGTACGAGGTGTCCTTGGCGGCGTCTCCCGCGCACGTCTCCGTCGCCGGGTCGCAGGTATGGACGAAACATTTCTCCGTCGCCGGGTCGCAGTCCGCCTGCGCCTGGACGATGTAATCGCGCCTCACGATGTACCGGTAATACGAAGCGGCGACCGAAGCGGCGATGAGGAGACCGAAAACGAGAAAGAATATCTTTGATTTCCTGTCCATAGTCTTCATTGTTGACGGCACAGCATCATCATAAAACGAAACCCCGCTCGCGAGCGGGGGTCAAAAGCTATGAAATTCGCCTCATTCCGGGCAATTTTGGCAACGCATCCAGAGACTGCGATACGTCTACTCCGTCATTCAGCCCAGCGCACCCCCCGCCGTACCCGTCAGTCATATGGTTCCGTAACGAATCACCCGGAATCCCCCCGTTCCTTCTCCTGGAGCCAGAATACCAGGCCACGGGGTGTTTTGTCAAACAACAGGACAACATGCCTACAATATGAAAATCCCCCGGACTTGCCAGATGGTATTACCATATAGTCATCCGAGGGATAAGAGGTCTGGTGATCAAGAGAATCGATCAGTCAACATCGAGATAGCTGTTTCTATAAAAAGAACCCGGGAAGAGTTTCATTCCCCCAGGTTCGTGAACTCACAGTGATTTCAAAAGCTGTGATGCTCGCTCCTCGGCCTGCGCCACATACGTCTTGTAATCTGGAATCCTGGTGAGAACCCCTTCAGACAAGGTATATGTGGAATCAAGTCGTGCCTTTTCAAGGAAGTATCGATCGTGGGACACGAGCAATATGGTTCCTCGATAGGCTTCAATCGTTTCCTCTAGAGCTTCGAGCGCCTCAAGGTCGAGGTGATTGGTAGGCTCGTCGAGAACCAGCACGTTGACCGATTGGGCGGAAAACAAGGTAAGAAGCAATCGAGCACGGCCACCGGGGCTTAAGGTACCGATTGGCTGTTTCACTTGACCTTCCTCGAAGCCAAACTTTGCGAGCTTGGCATACGAATCCTGTTCTCTGAACCCTGCTCGCTCCTTGAGGAATTCAAGAAGCGTGCGACCACGAGGCAGGCTTTCGTGCTCCTGCATCATGTTTCCGATTTTGACACCGGAACCGATCTCGATCGTGCCGCCGAGTGTCGCCAGTTGGCCAGTGATGGTCTTGAGGAGAGTTGACTTTCCGGCGCCGTTTAATCCCATGATACCGACTCTGCTCCCATACCGCGCCTCAAATGACACAGGGCCGATGGTGAAGCCGTCCGGATATCCTGCCACCACGTCGGTGAGACGAATATCAAGCGTTCCAGAACCGGCTTCAGCCTTGAGAGGAATCTCAAACGGATCGCGTTCGATGGGTTTTTCGACTTTCTCCATCTGGTCGATCCGTTTTTCGATTGTCTTTGCTTTTCTTCCAGATCCTCCTGCACGATCTCGCTTGAAACCTCGCAAAAACTTGTCATTGTCGCTCCCTTGCCAGTTCGACCCTCTGGCCGAAGTGTCCCTTTGCTGTCGTGCCTGATCAGAAAGGCGTTCAATCTCCTCCTGTTGAAGTCGATATTCTTCCTTCTGCCGAGCAATGCGTTTCGCCACCATCACCAGATAGTCACTGTATGAGCCTCCTGAAATGTTGAGTACGCGCGTATTTCGGCCAAGCTCGAAGATTTTCCTCACGACCCGATCAAGAAACCGACGATCGTGAGAAATGACAATGCAGGCGGCATCAGACTTCCGAAGGAAATCCTCAAGCCATATGAGTGCCGGTAGGTCGAGGTTGTTCGTCGGCTCATCAAGAAGCAAGAGGTCGACACCTTTGAGAAGAATCCCCGCCAGTGCCACTTTGCTTTTCTGCCCGCTACTCAAATCAGACAGACGATGATCAATGCCAACGTTTTCAAGACCGAAGCCCGCAAGCATCACTTTGATGCGATGCTCAAAGGCATAACCGTCAAGACGCTCGTATTGTTCATGTGCGTCCCCATACTCATCAGACTTCGCCTTGTCCTCAAGGTGAGAAGCAAGAACCTCGATTTTTTGCTCAAGAGCATCAATGCCTGCGATTCGCCGCAGATACACACTGATCGTTTCATCGCCCGAGAGACTGGTATCCTGCGGGAGATATCCGATGCACGTATTCTTGACGAGTTCGATCTCGCCAGCATCGGGCTCCACCAATCCAGCAATGATCTTGAGAATGGTTGTCTTACCAGTCCCGTTGTCACCGACTAATGCCACCTTCTGCCCTTTAGCCAAGGAGAAAGAGACATCGGCAAGCACGGTCAGACTGCCGTAGCTTTTTTGAATGTGTTTTGCTTGTAACATGATAGTCTCCTTTCTTGCTATTTTACCACTGTTAACGAACTTTTGCCCGATGGACCTCGCGCACGTTTGACAGGGTAGTATTTTTGGTATTACCTTCAATTTCTGTCAAATATCCCGACCTCCCCGAAACGGTCGGCATACCCGTATATCATCTGCGGCGTCGTATGTTCGAACGCGATCTCGCCATCGTTCCCGACAGCTATGAACCCCCCGTCTCCGCCGATTCTTCGTCTGAAATATTCGATTGTCTCCCGGGCGGCCTCCTTGAGGGAACATCCCCCTATAAGCATATAGTCAGAAACCATCTTGGCGAGACTGATACGCAGGATATGTTCACCGATACCCGTACAGGAAACGGCGCAAGTTCCGTTGTCAGCAAAAATGCCGGCGCCGATGATCGGAGAATCCCCGACCCGTCCGAATTTCTTGTTGACCAGTCCGCCAGTGGATGTCGTAGCGGCGACATTCCCCATCGAATCAAGGGCGACCGCACCCACCGTTCCGAGCTTTCTTTCGCGTGAAACCTCCGAATGATCTAATGCGATGCCCCCGTTCTTGACCGTAGCCTCCCACTGCTGCACGCGAGCATCGGTTATGAAGTACTCATCATTTTCCATCGCCACGCCCGATGCCTCGGCGAACTCCATGGCTCCTTCCCCGATAAGCAGGATATGCCTGCCATCAGCCATCACTTTCCGCGCGAGACAGACCGGATTCCTTATATTCGAAACGGCCGCCACCGCGCCGGCCGACATATCCTTGCCATCCATAATAGCGGCGTCCATCTCGACCCTTCCTTTGTCATTCAAGACCGATCCCCTTCCCGCATTGAAAACCGGATCGTCTTCGAGCATCTTCACGCAGTGCTCGACCACATCAAGAGCCGAATCTCCCGCAAGGAGCCGCTCCTTCCCAGATGACAGAACGACTCCTAAGGAAACCCGGTAGATTTCCTGGTCACAGATGAAACCGGCGCCTCCGTGTATCACCAATGCCGTTTCCTGTTTGCGCATAGGAATTTTTTTATTCCTACAAAAATATGGCCGTCTTCACAAACTCCGCTGTTGACTTCTTGACAAGTTCATCCCAGCCAAGCTCCGGATGTTTCTTGCGGTACGCCGAAATGAGATGGTATCCGATCGCGTATCCCGCCCAGAGAGGATACTTCTCATTTTTGAAAAAGAGTTCTCGATAAAGACCCACATCCGTCGAAGAAAGATTTTTCCGTATCTCCGCGAAAACCTTGCTCGCCCTTTCCCGGGGAATGGACGCCGCCCACGGACTCAATATGCCGCGAGAGATGCTGTATACAAAGTTTTCCGCTAATCCCTCGAATACGATTGAGTCCCGAAGTGTCTTCCATAAATGGTGTTCTCGGGATACGGAATGGACGTACTCGTGCAGAATGGTATCTCGAAGCGACTTCCTACTTCGAGCAGTCGGATCTATGAAAAGAAGTAGAGTATCCTCCCAAGGCGTGTAGCCCGAGACACCACCCATCTGCTCCTTCGTAAAAGCGCTGAATGAAGGGAATACAAAGATTCTCGTGTAGCGTTTGGAAGAGAGGACTTTCTTCGCATCGCGTAAAGCGCGCTCAATTACTTTCACCCGCTCGGCATACCTCATCGGATCGAGACCTGACAACCTTACGTTTTGATCGTTCGAATCGAACATCTGCCGCAAGAGATAATCTGTGAGATATTCTTTCTTTGAAAACCCCGCATAACCGATGACCCGCGAGTCCCGGATATTTCTGGTCGCTTCCGCGAGTATGGCCTCGGGAGTCTTCGCACGAGAAAAATCATCCCCGCAGAAGAAGACCTTGGCCAATACTTTTTTATCCCGGATTACCCTGCTTCGCATATTTCCGATGCTGATGCTCCGTCCGCCTATCGATCCGGGACACTTTGGCATCAAGACTGACCACCTTGGTATCCAGCTCGGATACTTTGAAGTCCAGCTCGGATACTTTGACGTCGAGATCGGATACCTTGTCGTCGAGTTGGGATACCTTTGCGTCCAACGAGGATACCTTCACATCCAGCGCGGCGATATCGCCTTTCAGCTCGGTTCTCAACTCCAAGAACCCGCCCTGCACGATCCAAGCGAGGTTCTCAAATTCCCGCGTGACGTTCTCGAATCCCTCTTTGGTTTCTTTGTCCATATGTTCCGGTTGAAATCTTCCCCAGGATACCACCGATAGCTATGGGGGTCAAAAAGGCGCCAATTCAGGTTTCGAAGCGACTCAAACAGACTACCCGTTCCAGAATACCACGGTAGTCCTCCGGAAAACCATACCTGGCCGAAGCATCGAGAATCATTCCGAGATACGCATCGGATGGTTTCTGGTGTTCCCTCTCCTTATTCGCCACCTCGTACGCCTCGGCCTCGACGTCGTTCCCGAACACATCGGAGACGATGATCGTCAACCGCCGATAGTGCGCCGGCGCCCCCTCGTATGCGTCAAGCGACAGCATATCCCTTTCGGTCAACCGATAGAGCAGACCCCACACGTTATCGGCGCGACTCTTCACGATGTCCGCGCATCCGCATCGCCGTACCGAAGAATAGATCGTGAATGCCAACCGATAGTCCGCCAGAACGGCCTTCCCAACGGCTACGGCGCCCGGGCAACGCACCGCCATCTGCCGCTCATCCATATTCGATCCGTACGCGAAATAGTGCATCATATCCGTGGTGTTAGAGGAAAAAGGAGACGGGAGCAGGTTTCTGCTCCCGCGATCTTCACATCATCGCTTCCATACAGTAACGATGACAGGTTCTGGCCCAACCGACTACCCGATCCAAAGAGTTCGTCGCCCCGAACATACGGAATTCG
>NZ_SCTN01000147.1 GCF_004297345.1 Aquabacterium sp.
TGCAACACGCGATCAAACTGGCTCATCCAGAACTCGCGTGACTTCTCACCGTAGCCTTCCGGGAATCGATCCCGCTTGAAGATCATCTGGTAGGACACGATCAGCAACGGAAAGCGTGTCACGCCGCCCTTGCTGCCCATGCCGCGCTGCAACTCCAGCGGCTTGTAGGCCATCGTGGGCGCGGCCATCATGTCCAGCGCACCATTGTTGAACTTGATGTGGAAATTCGAGATGTCCGTGGACACAGGCACGGCGTTGATGCGCTGGATCATCGCGGCCTGAGCCTTGTCGTAGTCAAAGGCGGAGATGCGCTTGCCGGCCAAGGCCTCAACCGAACTGAGCTTGCGATCGTTCACGAAAGGATAGGCGGCGCCAGCCGGGGCGATGCCACCCACCTCGTAGTTGCCGTTGGTCATCAGCTTGGTGACCTGGGGCGAGGGTGCCGCATAGGTCTGGATCAGCTTGCGCAGCACCTCGTAAGTGCCCTGCATGTCCACCTTGCCGTTACGCAAGATGGTGGTGGAGCCGAGCGAGTCGATCGACGCCGCTACCGAGTTGAACTGGCGCGTGCGAAAGGCCGTTGCCACCATGGCATCGCAATTGCCGTTCTTGAACTCTTCGGTGGCCTGCGCTTCGTTGTTGAAGCCCTTCAACTCCAGATCCACGCCGTAGCGCTGCATGGCCACGGCATAGTCCTTGGTCAGGTTGTACATGTCACCGGCTGCGCCCAGGAAATCGAACACGCAGAACTTCTGCCCGGCCTGAGCCTGGCTGGTGAAGGATGCCAGCACGCAGACAGCGGTGGCGAGTGCGATGTGGCGTACCGTTTTCATGGTTCTAGAGGCTATCCCTGGTTGTGACCGACAAGCTTTGACCATTGTCAGTGCACACGTGTATCGATATTCCTGGAGTCAGGCAATCGATGTAACGGAGTGCGTCATTCCAGGCTATTCATGCCTGCGATCAAACAAGACGTGGCCAAGAGGCTACAAGCTCATTGGTCTCTTGATCAATCACGCCAGCAGCCTGCAGCCGTACACAAGACATCGCTGACAGCGCCCCCAGTCCGTTCACCTGGCCCATCAGACGGTGAGGCCTTTGTACACCAAGCTGGAGAAATGGGGCGACTAAGCAAGGCTCAGAGCCTGACGAGCCGCGCCAGTGCACTTTCCAGCGTGGCCGCCGACTTGGCAAAGCAAAAGCGGATCACGCCATGATCGTCCCCGTTCGGATAGAACGCTGACACAGGAATGGCCGCCACACCATGCTCGCGCGTAAGGCGCTCGACAAAAGCGCGATCACCTTCATCGCTGATGGCGCTGTACTTCACGCACTGGAAGTAGGTGCCCTGGCAAGGCAACAGCTCGAAGCGTGAGCTACTCAGGGCCTGCCGGAAGATATCGCGCTTGCCTTGATACAACGCCTTGAGTTGCTCGTACCAACCGGGGCGCTTCATGAACTCGGCCAGCGCATATTGCGAAGGTGCGTGCACCGTGAACACGATGAACTGGTGTGCCTTGCGGAACTCGGCCATCAGCTCGCGGGGCGCCAGGCAGTAGGCGATCTTCCAGCCGGTGATGTGATAAGTCTTGCCGAAGCTGGAGACCACGAAGCTGCGCTCGGCCAGGCCGGGATAACGCAACACGCTTTCGTGGCGGGCCTGGTCAAACACCATGTGCTCGTAGACTTCGTCACTGACGATGACGATGTCGGTGTCCTTGACCAAAGCCTCGAGCGCGGCCATGTCATCCGCCGTCCAGACCGTGCCTGTCGGGTTGTGCGGCGAGTTGATGATGATCATGCGCGTGCGCGGCGTGATCAGCGCCTTGACTCTCGCCCAATCAGGTCGGTAGTCAGGCAGGCTCAGGTCTGCATAGACCACCTTGCCGCCTTGCAGTTCGATCGACGGGCCGTAGCTGTCGTACACAGGCGTGAAGACGATGACCTCATCGCCCGGATGCACCATCGCCGCCACGGCCGTGAAGATGGCCTGCGTGGCACCCGCCGTCACCGTGATCTCGTTGGCCACATCGTAGGCGGCACCGTACAGCGCCTGCACCTTGGCCGCGATGGCTTCGCGCAGCACCGGTGCGCCTGTCATCGGGGCGTACTGGTTGTGGCCCGCCTTGGTCGCCTCGTTCAGCAGCGCCAGCAGATCTGCCGGCGCATCGAAATCCGGGAAGCCCTGCGACAGGTTGATCGCACCGTGCTGCTGCGCCAGCGCGGACATGACCGTGAAGATCGTGGTGCCGACGTCGGGCAGGCGGGACTGGATAGGTCGAGGGTAAGAGGGCATGCTGCAAGCATAGCTTGAGCAGGGTGCACCGTCCTGACCGCATGAAGGCAACATCCAAACAACTGGTTGCAGTTTGACGGTCAGGCAAGCTCTAACATGATGGCCACATAAACAAAAGGGAGAACCTGATGCGCAGCATCCTGACAGGCGCCGTTCTGGCCGTACTGAGTCTTTCGGCTCAAGCGTACGAATTCGATTTCACCGCTCGTGTCACGTACACGGATGGCAGCCTCAGCGGCGTCAGCAACGACACCGTGTTCAGCGGTCACTTTCTGGGCAGCGACCCCATCGTGGACGCATTGACCTTGCCTGCTGCCAATGGATCATTCGTCAGTTACTCGTTCCAATCGGGCGAGGTCACGGCCAACATTGCTGGACACAGCGTGAGTGCGCAAAACCCGGGGATCGTCGTCATCGACAACATGGGTGGCAACGTCGAAGATGGCATCGACATGGCCAGTGGCCACGCCATGACGCTTGATGGCACCGTCTATGACGCCGGTTCATTCAACTTCAACCTGAGCACCAGGCACGGCAATACCGGCGTGATTCAAGGCTCGGAACTGCCCAACAGCATTGATGTCAGCGCCTTTGACGGACCTTCGTCACTGACTTACGGGGCCTTGCGGCGCGATGGCAAGCAGACCGGGACGATCCTGAGCTACCAGGTGCTTTCAGTCAGCGTGGTTCCGGAGCCCTCGGCCCTGGCCTTGATGGGGCTGGGTTTGCTGCCGCTCATTGCAACAGCCCGCCGCCGGGCTCAGCGCTGATCAGCCTGAAGCCCGCCTTCGTTTCCAACTGGCTCTGCGGGGCCAGTTTTACTTGGCCAATTCTTCGCGCATCGCGTCAATCACAGCCTTGTAGTTGGCTTGGCCGAAAATGGCGCTGCCAGCTACGAAGGTGTCCACGCCCGCATCGGCCACGCGACGGATGTTGTCCACCTTGATGCCGCCATCAATTTCCAGGCGGATGTCGCGACCGGACGCATCAATGATCTTGCGCACCTTCTCGGCCTTGCGCAGGGCGCTGTCGATGAAGCTCTGGCCACCGAAGCCGGGGTTCACGCTCATCAGCAGCACCACATCGACCTTGTCGATCACCCACTCCAGCACATCGATGGGCATGGCGGGGTTGAACACCAGGCCAGCCTGGCAGCCTTCGGCCTTGATCAGCTGCAGCGTGCGGTCCACGTGGGCGCTGGCATCGGGGTGAAAGGTGATGATGTCGGCGCCGGACTTGGCAAAGGCCTGGGCCAGGGCATCAACCGGCTGAACCATCAGGTGCACGTCGATGGGCACCTTGGTGCCATCGGCCTTGACCGAGTGCTTGCGCAGTGCCTGGCACACCATAGGCCCGAAGGTCAGGTTGGGCACATAGTGGTTATCCATCACATCGAAGTGGATCCAGTCTGCACCGGCGTCGATCACATTGCGAACTTCCTCGCCCAGGCGGGCAAAGTCAGCGGACAGGATGCTGGGGGCGATGCGGAAGGTGCGCGACATGAGTGAGAGCCTTGTGTCAGTGGATGGACAGGTGCCAGGCTGGGATTCTATCTACTCACACTGCGCCCACCCAGCGTGAGCCCGAACCTCATCGCCCAGATCCCGATTGGCAGGGATGACATGGCGCCACGATGCAAGCACTGGCGCAAACCCTTGAGCAAGTTAGGGATGGATCCTCAGGCGCAAGCCTCCTACATTGCCCAGGTTCCGATCACGCGTCAAATGCAGAGGCCAAACCCATGAAACTCAAACTCCTGTCGATGTCCTGCACCTTGGCACTGGCTGGCTGGACGCCCGCTTCGCAAGCTGCCGTGACCTTCAACACGTTCGTGGACAGCAGCGACCTGAGCAGCACCCTGGGCAACAACGCCACCATCGGCTTTGCTTATGCAGGCGACAAGTTCGTCGGCTCGGTCTATTACGGCAGCAACAACAACCAGTTGTACTCGACGGATCTGACTGGTGGCAATGTGGCCAAGTTCGGCTCGGCGATCTCGGGCTTCTCGGGCGAGATCTACGTGACCAGTTCGCTGGGTATTGGCGGCTATGGCCCACGCGACGTATTCGCCGGCTCGGAAGCAGCGGGGCGTGTGGTGCGTGTGGCGCATGACGGCAGCACGCAAGGTGATTTCGTCACCGGCCTGACGGGCGGCGTGCGCAGCATGGCCTTCGATCCCTACGGCATGTATGGCAACCAGCTCATCGTGGCCACCAACGCAGGCAACATCTACACGGTCAACAACACGGGCAGCGCCACCTTGCTGGCCAATGTGGGCGAAGACGCCGAGGGCCTGAGCTTTGCGCCGCAACAGTTCGGCACTTACGCCAAGGGGACGCTGTTTGTGGCCTCCGAGGGCTCTGGCACCTTGCGCGCCATCGCGCCCGGCGGCGGCATCACCAACGCGGTCACGGGCATCTACGGGGCCGAGATGGTGAGCTTCGTGCCACTGAACCTGGGCAGCAGCGGCAATCCGGTTGAAGGCTTCTATTCAGCCAATTACGCGCAAAACGTCATCAAGGCATCGGCCTCCGATTTCACGCCCTATCTGGGTGATGCCATCGTCACCTCCGAGACCTATCACACCGTACACCGCGTGCACTGGTCTGGCACGTCGTTCGACGTCAGCACGATTGGCCAATTCCCGGCGCAACCCGAGGACGGCATTTTTGTGACTGCCGATGTGATCAAGCCCAGCGTGCCTGAGCCCGAAACCTGGGCCATGGTCGTTGGCGGCCTGATGGTCTTGCCGCTGTTCCGCCGGCTGCGATCGCGACAGGGCTGAACCGCATCCGCGGGAAAGCAGACGCGCACAAAGCGCCAGCGCGGCACTAAATCACGCCGGCCCGCCATCCAGCCTGGGGAAAACACGCGCAACCCGCGTTGCCCGGTCGAGCGTTAATGTGGTCATGACACGCTCTTCGTTTTTGGCCAGGTTGAAACGGCTTTTCCTTGGCCTTGTACTGCTGCTTCCTTTCTGGGCGCAGGCGGACCAGTCCGTGTGGACGCTTGCCGGCGACGATGACGGCATCGCCCTCTATACGCGCAAGCTCCCCGGCAACACCTACAAGGACTTCAAGGGCATGATGCAGATCGATGCGCCCATGAAGCAGGTTGTGGCCACGCTGGCCGATGTGAGCACCATGCGCGAATGGTTCTTCCTGTTGCGTGAAGCGCGCTTCATCTCCGGCCCCAAACCGGGCGAGACCTTCGTGTACATGGCCATCAACGGCATCTGGCCCGTCAGTGCGCGCGATGTGGTGGCGCAAGTGTCGGTCAGGCAGGATCCCGATACGCATGTCATCCACGTGGATGTGCAAAGCCGCGACGGCATCATGCCGGCCCAGGCTGGCTACGTTCGCATGCCCCGCATGATTTCATCGTGGACACTGCGCCCCTTGTCACCCACCAAAACAGCGGTCGAACTGGAAGGCCATGGCGACCCGGGCGGCATGATCCCCATGTCCTTGGCCAATATGGTCGTGACGACCGTGCCGCGGCAATCCATGGAGAAGATGCGCGCCTATGTGATGCGCGCCAATTACACGGATCCGGAGCAACTGTATGCACGCAGCCCGCCGCTGCGTGATCTGGGCAGGCGCCTGGTGTTCCCGGAGTCCTGACGCGGATCAGGTGATCAGCACCGCGCGAAAGTCGTTCACATTGGTGAACGTGGGCCCCGTGAGGACCTGATCGCCCAGCGCGGCAAAGAAGCGCCCTGAATCGTGAGCGTGCAGCATGGCCCGGGCGTCCAGGCCCTGTGCCAATGCGCGCTGCAAGGTGTCTGGCCCGATCAACGCGCCTGCAGCCTCGCTCATGCCATCAATGCCATCGGTGTCTGCCGCGAGCATCCAGATGCCGGGCGTGCCTTGCAGCGCCAAGGCGGCACTGAGCATCAGCTCCGAGCAACGCCCGCCACTGCCTTGCGCCGAAGCCGCGGCATCCAGCGTGACCGTGGTCTCGCCACCAGATAAGAGCACGCAAGGTGCCTGAAAGGGCTGCTGATGGCGCGCCACCTGCATGGCCAGCACGGCATGCAGCATGCCCACATCACGGGCTTCGCCTTCCATCCGGTCACTCAGAATGTGGGCTGGATAGCCCGCCGCACGCGCGGCCTGGGCTGCGGCCTCCAGCATGTCTTGAGGTGTGGCGATCAAGTGGGCCCCGTGCTGCGCAAAGGCCTCGTCACCCGGTTTGAGGGACTCCAGCTCGCCTGAGGCCAATTGCGCCATGACGGCTGGCGGCAAGCTCAAGCCATAGCGCGCCACCACACGCAAGGTATCTTCACAGCTTGAGGGATCAGGCACGGTGGGACCACTGGCGATGTCTTCCAGGCGATCGCCCGGCACATCCGATATGGCCAACGTCAGCAAGCGCGCGGGGCGGCACAGGCGCGCCAGGCGCCCGCCTTTGATGGCAGACAGGTGCCGACGCACCGTGTTCATCTCGGTGATGCTGGCACCACAGCGCAGGAGCTGCCGATTCAGATCCTGCTCGTCTTGCAAGCTGCAGCCAGGCACGGGCGCAGCGAGCAAGGCCGAGCCACCACCGGAGATCAAGGCGATCACCAGATCATCAGGCGTCAAGCCTTGCAGCGCCTGCACGATATGGTGCGTCGCGTCCATCCCCGCTTGATCAGGGACGGGGTGCGCGGCTTCTTTCACCACGATGCGCGCGGGCGGCAGATCGCACGGCGGCACGTGGCCATAGC
>NZ_SCTN01000014.1 GCF_004297345.1 Aquabacterium sp.
TCGCAATCCAGATGACGCGCCATCCGTGTCGCAGCGCATTGATGCGCTGTTCAAGAACTCGCTGGCCGAGACCATGACGGAGACCGAGAAGGCCTTCCAGTTGAGCTTCGTGTCGATGAGCGAGGCCATCCTGATGGCCGTGCAGGCCGTGAGTTTCATCATCATCCTGATCATCATGGCCGTGATGGCCAACACGATGACGATGACGGCACGCGAACGCCTGGGTGAGTACGCGACGCTCAAGGCGCTGGGCTTCCCGCCTGCCTTTGTGGTCAAGCTGCTGTTTGGCGAGAGCCTGTTGATTGCGCTCATCGGCGGTCTGATCGGCATGGCCGTGACCTTTCCGTTGGCGCGTGCCTTCGTGAATGCGGCGGGCACCTTGTTCCCCATCTTCAATGTGTCTGCACTGACGATCGGCCTGCAACTGCTGGCCAGTGTGGTCGTAGGCGCGGTGGCGGCGGCCTGGCCCGCGTGGAAGATGTCGCGTATCGACATTGTCCAAGGCCTGCGCCATGTGGCTTGAGAGCACCGCATGATCGCTCGCAAGACCGTGCCTATCAGCTACATCGCCCGCAACCTGTGGGTGCGGCGCGTGACCACCTTGTTGACGGCAGGCGGCATGGGCCTGGTCGTGTATGTGTTTGCCACCGTGCTGATGATGAGCGAAGGCATCCGTGCCACGCTGGTGGCCACGGGCCAGCCCGATAACGTGATGGTGCTGCGCAAAGGGGCGGGGGCTGAGATCAATTCCGGCATCACGCGGGGGCAGGCCTCCGTGATTGAAAGCCTGCAAGGCATCGCTGTGGACGCCAGCGGCAACCGCCTGGTCACCAAAGAACCCGTGGTGCTCAATACCTTGCCCAAGCGCGCTTCCGGCAAGCCCAGCAATGTGACGGTGCGCGGTACCTCGGCTGCTGGCATGGCCTTGCGGCCGCAGGTGCATCTGTTTGCCGGGCGCATGTTCACGCCAGGTACCAGCGAGATCATCACGGGCAAGGCCGTGGCCAGGGGCTTCGTGGGCGCAGGGCTGGGTGAGACGATACGTTTCGCTGGCCGCGACTGGAAGGTTGTGGGTGTGTTCGATGCCGGTCGCAGCGGCTTTGATTCAGAAGTCTGGGGCGACAGCGAACAGATGATGCAGGCCTTCCGCCGGCAAGCGTATTCCAGCGTTGTGTTCAAGTTGACGGATCCAGCCGCTTTCGATCAGGTCCGTCAGGCCCTGGAGGATGACCCGCGTCTCACGCTTGAACCCAAGCGCGAGGCTGTGTTCTACGCAGAGCAATCCGAAGCCTTGGCCACCTTCATCCGCTTGTTGGGCTTGGCCTTGTCCATCATCTTCTCGATCGGTGCCGTGGTCGGCGCCATGATCACGATGTTCGCTGCCGTGGCCTCTCGCATTGGCGAGATCGGTACGCTGCGCGCCCTGGGTTTCAGGCGCACGGCCGTGCTGTCGGCTTTCATGAGCGAGTCGCTGCTCTTGTCTTTTGTGGGCGGCATCATGGGCTTGGGCGCCGCGGCATTGATGCAGACGGTCAACATCTCCACGGTCAACTTTCAGACCTTTTCCGAGCTCGCGTTCCAGTTCACACTCACGCCACGTATCGCCGTGCAGTCGATCGTTTTTGCGCTGGCCATGGGCTTTGTCGGCGGCTTCATCCCGGCCTGGCGTGCCGCCCGCATGAAGATCGTGGATTGCCTGCGTCAGGCATGATGATGTGGTCGAGCGCGATACCCATATAGCCTTTGTAGGAGAGATTCATGCATCTGTGCAGCTATGAAGTCGATGGTCAGGTTCAGGTCGGGCTGGTGTACGGTTCCGGCATCGTCAACTTGAGTGCGGCCCTGGCAGGTGAGCTGTCGGCGCATCAGCCCATGATCGATCTCATCGCACGCTGGTCCGAGTTGAAGGCGCGTGTGGCAGCCATGCTGGATGCGCCGGCCGACGTGAGCGTGGATGAGGTCCACCTGCTCGCACCGGTGCCGCGCCCGGGCAAGACCCTGGCCATCGGTTTGAACTACATCGAGCACGTCAACGAGAACATCATTGGCGAGTCACGCACTGTGCCCGATCACCAGATCTGGTTCCCCAAGCTGGCCAATGCCATCAACGGGCCTTTCGATCCGATCGTGCTGCCGCGCATCTCCAGCATGACCGACTACGAAGCCGAGATGGTGGCCATCATCGGCCAGCGTTGCCGGCATGTGCCGCGCGAGCGGGCCCACGAGGTGGTGTTCGGCTACTGCGTGGGCAACGATGTGTCCGTGCGCGATATCCAGAAGCGCACCTCGCAGTGGACGCTGGGCAAGTCGTTCGACACGCATGCGCCTTTCGGGCCCTGGATCACCACGGCCGATGAGGTGGGCGATCCGCATGGCCTGGAGATCCAGTGCCTGGTCAACGGCGAGGTGCGCCAGCACAGCAATACGCGCTTGATGATCCACAAGGTGTGGGACCAGATCGCGCAGTTGACCCAGGTGATGACGCTGGAGCCCGGCGACGTGATCTTCACAGGCACGTGCAGTGGCGTGGGGGCGGCCTTCAATCCGCCCAAATTCCTCAAGGCGGGCGACACCGTGCGTGTCGAGATCGAAAGCCTGGGCGCCATCGTGGCGCGTTGCGTTGACGAGGACGCGCAGGACTGATTGAGCGCTTGGTCAGCCCTTGATCAGCTCTTGGCGCTGGTCTGGATCGGCGCTTCCAGTGACTGGATCACGGCCTGCACGAACTCGGTCACCGTGGGCGTGAGCTCGCTCAGGCGATGGGCCTCGCCTCGCTCGATGGCTTGCAGGATCAACTCGTTGATGCCGCCGATCACGGCCGTGGCCATGGTGGGCGTCAAGGGGCGCTTGTCGGGTTCCACGGCGCGGAAGGCCTCGACCTGCATGATCAGGAACTGCCCGAAGCGCTCACCCATGCGCCTGCGTAGCGCCAGGCCTTCGGTGCCAATGGTCATCAGTTCGATGTAGACGGCACGCATCACGGCGGTCTGGCTCTCCAGGCTGCTCAGGTAGGCGTGGGTCACGTTGCGCAACTGGGTGATCCAGTCTTCGTCAAACCGGTAGTTGGCGGCGATCAATGCCAGGGTCTGATCGCACAGGCGCTCGCCCAGGGCCAGCAGGCAAGCCTCTTTGCTGCTGAACTGCTCGTAGAAGGTGCGCTTGGAGACGCGCGCCTTGGCCACGATGTCGGCAATCGTGATCTCTGCAAAAGCCTGGGTCTGCAAGGCTTCCGCCAGCCCATCCAGCAGACGCTGGCGGTGCTCGGTGGCGGCAGTCTGTGCCGCCTTGGGTGACGTAGAAGCCTTGTCCATATGAATGAGGGGCGATTAGGCCATACCTTGCAATTGGTACTTGACGGTACCAATCGATTTGGCTATCTTTGCGACCCGTTGGTACGCAACGGTACCAATTTCGTTTTCATGTGTCCATACCGATTGAGGAGAGTAGTCATGCGTGCTGGTTTGTTGTTGAATGGGGCGCGTTCCGGCCTGAGCCTGGGCGCTTTGGCTGTGTCTATGGGGGCCATGAGCTTCGAGGCGGCCCATGCGCAGCCAGCGGCCGGGGCCAAGCCGTATACGGTGGTCAACGCCAGTTTCGCGTGCCAGCAAACCACCTGCGATGCCGAGTTGTGGCTGCCGGTTCAGGCTGCGAACGCACCCAAGCCGCCGGTCATCATCATGGCCCACGGTTTTGGCGCCTTGAAGGATTGGGGCCTGCCGCCGTTTGCCGAGCATTTCGTGAAGGCAGGCTTCGCTGTGGTCCGATTCGATTACCGTGGATTCGGCAAGAGCGGCGGCCAGCCTCGTCGCGTGGTGGATGGCAAGGAGCACGTCAAGGA
>NZ_SCTN01000580.1 GCF_004297345.1 Aquabacterium sp.
AATTTGTTTGTCTTTGATACAGACATTACGACCTACCAAGACGTAGACAACATGGGGAACCTTATAACTCATGAAATACCACGCATTAGGACTTGTGCAAATATCAGGACTCCAGACCAGAACTACCAGATATTTAACGACATTGGCTTCACGATTGAATCTGGCGAGACAAACTACCAGCAACAAGACCTCGGAGAAATCATCCTTATCACCCAAGATGGAAACCCGCTAATTACCCAAGGCGGTTTGCCCGAACTTGTGACCCAGGATTTAGATTTATTGCTTTCACAAGATGGCTTGGTTTTTGTGCCACAACAAGTAAGCCCTGACAACTCTGCATTGCTAATAGCCCAACAAAACGGCAATACAGGCTTTAGTAATCTTTCCTTGCCACATGTGGACTTGTCTATTTCAACAGATGGTGGGGCTACATTTGGCAATGAGTGGGCATATTACCTGCCCCCAATCGGCGTACGCAAAAATAGGCTTATGTGGTGGCAATGCGGGATAGCTAATGACCTTGTCCCACAGTTTAAGTTCTGGGGCTTAGGGCGTTTTGTGGCAACCGATGGGCTTGCAAACACAAGGACATGAGATGACAAATGCGACAACGCCACAATCGATATTTCCCGACCTCCCGCGGGAAATTCCCGTAATAGACGCTAAAACTGGGGACTTCATGCCTTTGTGGTCTTTAGGATTGTCATCGCTCTTCCAAGCGTTGCAAGAGAACTACAAGAACGAAGGCATATTGTTCCCCAGATTAACGGCACAAAACATAGCCGACATACAAAGCATTTATACGCCATTAATCGGTGCAACGCTCCCTATCAACATACCCGACATTAGTGGTCAGACTGTATTTGATACGACCAATAGAGTATCTAAACAATTTGTAATCACGTATGATAGCAGTAATCCGCCAATAGTATTGGCTGCCCAATGGCAAATTTTGGCCTATCTTACATTGGGAATGGGCAACCCTAATGGTTCGCAAGCAGGGCAAATATCATGGTTTTACTATGATCTAACTGGTACAGTACTGTATATCTGTACAACAAGTGGTGGCACAGGAAGTGCCGTATGGACTGCTGTATAGCAGTAGACCAATGATTTAAGGACAAATCATGGCAATGACAGACATGCAACGCTTCGGCCTTGGTGCTGGGGCTGGAAATCTTCTAGGTGGTTTGGCGGGAATGTTTGGTTTTGGCAACAAAAACCCTGCTGACACTGCAAACAAATACATTAGCCAAATACCTAATGCTACAGCGCCTTATTATGCTCCTTGGCTTGGTGCTGGCATGGCCTCCCTACCGCAGCTACAAGGGCAATATTCAGACCTTATAGGCAACCCAGGGGGCAAGCTTAACCAGATTGGCAGCAGCTTTCATGAGTCCCCAGGGTTCCAGTTTGCTTTACAACAAGCATTACAAGGCGCAGGACATCAAGCGGCTGCTGGAGGCATGGCAGGTTCCCCAGAACACCAACAACACAATATGGAACTAGCAACAAACCTTGCGAACCAAGACTATTATAATTATTTGTCTGGTGCTACTGGGCTTTATGGACAGGGCTTACAGGGTCTACAAGGCCTGTCAGGACAAGGGCAACAAGCAGGGCAATCTCTTGCTGACCAAATAGCCCAATCTTTGGCGCAACAAGGCCAATATGGCTATGAAGGCCAAGCAGGAAAAAATTCTGCAAAGAGCGGCTTTCTTGGGAACCTAGGCTCAGGCTTAGGCCTAACATCTGCCTTCTTGCCGTTTCTATAGGGGTGAACCATGGTATTTACATTTACTCATGCTAGAAAGCTAAATCCCGAAGAAGTAAACCCATTTTCAGGCCTGGTTTCAAAGGCCTTGCAAGGCTACAGTCAGGGAATGCATGCTGCTTATTTGCCACAACAAATAGAAGCAGACATTTTTGCAAAGAAAATAGGGCCATTAGCAACGCTTGCAACAACACCTGCTTTCTTGCAGAACCCACAGTTTCAAGCGGCATTAGGACAAATTATTTCTAAGCACTTGAATTATGGTAATGCACCAGGTGGTCAAGGTGGCATGGAATCTGGCAATGGTGGGGAGCAAGAACAACAAACCTATGCCGGACAAGTCAAAAAAGATTTTGAGTCCGCTAAGAAACTTGCTCAAGAACTAGACAAAGGCGGAAAGGTAAAAACCTACATATCTAGTGCTGGTGGTGGTTTAGTAAATTATTTAGGAGACGTAGGAAAAAAGATTATTGGACTACTTCCTGGGGAAAAAACCAAAGAATTTGTGAACCCTGCATTGGCCGCCAAACAACATCAATTTGATACCTATTTGCAAGGCTTGAAAACTAGGGCTATACA
>NZ_SCTN01000148.1 GCF_004297345.1 Aquabacterium sp.
ATAAGGCTGCGTGACCGCTGGTTGAGTTGGCTCTGACACGTACCAGATACCCCGATAAGACGCCCTTTACTTCCTGGCAGGACGCGCTGCTTTGACCTCGTCAGGGCGCAGGCTGGGCGCAAGATGGTCCAGCACGCCATTAACGTACTTGTGCCCGTCGGTACCACCGAAGCTCTTGGCCAGCTCGACCGCCTCATTGATGGCGACCTTGTAAGGCACATCCAGACAGTGCGTCAGTTCGTACGCACCGATCCAGAGCACAGCATGCTCGACAGGCGACAATTCTTCGACAGGTCGGTCCAGAAACTTGAGCAATGCCGCATCCAGTTGCGCTTTTTGCTCGATGCAACCGTGCAGCAAGGCGTCGTAATGGGCGCGATCGCACTTGGCGAATTCGTCTTGCTCACGGATGTGGGCATCGACCGAACCCGCGTCACGGGTATTGATCTGCCATTCGTACAGGCCTTGCAGCGCGAACTCACGGGCACGGCGGCGCGAAGACTTGGCACGGTCACGCAAAGGTGCACCGGAAGCCGATTTACGGGCGGGACGGCCTTCCAGGGGCGCATCCGGCTTGGCGTTGGATTCAGGCGTTTGGCTCACAGCAGGTCATCCAGCAGGTTGGCCATTTCGACGGCCACACGGGCGGCGTCACGGCTTTTTTCGTCCACGCGGGCCTCGGCCTGCTCTTGATTTTCGACCGTCAGGATCGCATTGGCCACCGGCACATGGTGATCCAGGCTGACGCGGGTCACGCCTGCGCCGCTTTCGTTGGACACCAATTCGAAGTGGTAGGTCTCGCCGCGGATGATGCAGCCCAAAGCCACCAGCGCGTCAAAACGCTCGCTGTCGGCCATGGCTTGCAGCGCCACAGGCACTTCCAGCGCGCCAGGCACCGTCACGTGCTGGATGTGCTTGGCAGACACGCCCAGCTTGACCAGTTCGTCGATGCAATTAGAGGCCATGCGGGAGGTCAGCTCGTCATTGAAGCGAGCCTGAACGATCCCGACACGCAGATCCTTGCCGTCCAAGCGACCGGCTTGTCCTTTGTCAGCGCCTTGCATAGTTTTGTATTCCAGATAAAGAGCGAGGTTTCAAACAGAAAGAGCGAAATTAAAAGCTAAAAGCGCGCGATCCCAACAAAATTCAGTGTGATGGCGCCAGGGTCTGGCCATCAGCCGTCAGGAAGCCGGTGACTTCCAGGCCATAGCCCACCATGCTGGGCAGACGCTGCTGGTTACCCATCAGGCGCATGCGGTGCACGCCCAGCGTCTTGAGAATCTGAGCGCCTACGCCGTAGGTACGCAGGTCCACTGGTGTCTTGGGCGCCTGCATGGGGTTCTTGGGCAGCAGGCGCTCGGCCAGTTGCTCGGTGTCATCACCCGCATTGAGCAGCACGATCACGCCACGGCCGGCTTCACGCACAGCAGACAAGGCCTTGGGCAGCGCCCAGGAGTGCGTGCGGTTGCCAGCATCCAGCCAGTCCAGCACGGACAGGGGCTCGTGCACGCGCACCAGCACCTCGTCGTCCTGCGTCCAGTTGCCCAGCGTCAGCGCCAGGTGCAAGGCACCGGTGCGATCCCGGAACACATTGGCTTCGAACTCACCTTCGGGCGTCTGCATCGTGCGCTTGCCCAGATTGGTGATCAGCGATTCGTTGCGGCTGCGGTACTGGATCAGGTCGGCGATCGTGCCGATCTTGATGCCATGTTCCTTGGCGAAGATCTCCAGATCAGGCAGACGGGCCATGGTGCCGTCGTCGTTCATGATCTCGCAGATCACGGACGAAGGCGTCAGACCGGCCATGCCAGCCAGATCACAACCGGCTTCGGTATGACCTGCGCGCATCAGCACGCCGCCATCCTGCGCCTGCAGCGGGAAGATGTGACCAGGCTGCACCAGATCGGTGGGCTTGGCGTCACGCGCCACGGCTGCAGCCACGGTACGTGCACGGTCAGCAGCCGAGATCCCCGTGGTCACGCCTTCAACGGCTTCGATGGACACGGTAAACGCCGTGCCATGCTTGGTGCCGTTGCGGGTGGCCATGGGCGGCAATTGCAGCCGCTCGCAGCGCTCACGCGTCAGGGTCAGACAGATCAGGCCACGGCCGTACTTGGCCATGAAATTGATCGCTTCGGGCGTGACGTGATCAGACGCCAGCACCAGATCGCCTTCGTTCTCGCGGTCCTCTTCATCGACGAGGATGACCATGCGGCCAGCGGCGAGTTCGGCAATCAGCTCGGGGATGGGTGAAATGGGCATCCCGCGATTGTAGGCGGGCCGGCGCCCTGTTTCGGGGGAAAACACGGGGTTGCCACAAAGGATTGCGGGGGCTTTCGTGTCTTTGGGGCGCCATTCGAGCGCCCCGCCCCCGCTCAGAACGCGCCAGCCCCGATAGGACGAGCCAGCACGCGCAGGTCATTGCCCACCATTTGCGCATCATGAAAGCACAAGGTGGTGACCTCGGCCAGATCACTCAGCGCGGGCAAATCGGCCAAAGCACGGCCAGGCCCGATCAGTTTGGGGGCCAGATAGATCAAGTACTCATCAACCAGGCCGCAAGCGATCCATGCCGCGTTCAGGCGCGCGCCGGCCTCGACATGCAGTTCGTTGATCTGCCGCCTGGTCAATTCCGCCAGCACGGCATCCAGATCCAGGCGCTGACTGCCCTCGTTCGCAGTCGCGCCTGCCATGGCACGGCGCTCATCAAGCGGCATAACCGCGACCGCACGGCCCGCATCCACCAGGGATTGATAGCGGGCATGTGCGGCTGGGTCGGTGTCTTGCGCTGGCATCCCCATCACCAGCGCGTCACCGGGCTGATCCCAGATGCGCGCATCAACCGGTGTACGCCAGTGGGTATCCAGCACCACCCGCAAGGGCTGGCGCAAAACCTCGATCGCGCGCACATCCAGGCGGGGATCATCCGCGAGCACCGTGCCAATGCCGGTCAGCACGGCGCCAGCGCGCGCGCGCCACACCTGCCCGTCCGAGCGAGCAGCCTCACCCGTGATCCACTTGCTCTGCCCGTTGCCCAACGCAGTTCGTCCATCGAGTGAACCTGCCATCTTCATGCGCACCCAAGGGCGATGGCGCACCATGCGCGACAGGAACCCAATGTTCAGCTCCCAGGCTGCCACAGCCGCGGGATGCGTCGGCGGCACCACATCCACAGCGATACCCGCGTCACGCAGGCGCGCTACGCCCTTGCCACCGACCAAAGGGTTGGGGTCCATCAACGCAACCACCACCCGCCCCAGGCCGGCCCGCACCAAGGCATCGGCACAAGGCGGTGTGCGGCCATGGTGGGCACAGGGCTCCAGCGTCACATAGGCAGTGGCACCAGCCACGGACAAGCCGCGCGACTCGGCATCGCGCAAAGCCATGACCTCGGCATGCGGCCCACCGGCCTGCTGTGTATGCCCCTGCCCCAGCACCTCACCCGACGGCGACACCAGCACACACCCCACGCGGGGATTGGGCTCCGACAAGCCAATGGCTTGAGCAGCCAAGCCCACCGCCCGCAAAAGAAAGTCGTCATCCATGTTTTCTGGTCACCCGTCAAATCCGCATTGACCCACCCCTTGAAACAGGGGTTTGAAGTGCCATTTTGACCCAAGCCTACCGCCTGTCGGTCCCAGGCAACCACTGGTCGGCGCTGCAACTAGATGGTGCGCACACGCCAACCCATAATCAAAAGTATGGAAAAGTACCGAAATTCCGGAGGAAGCGCTGCGCTGCAGCGGGGCTTCACGCTGATAGAGCTGTTGATGACGATGGCCATTCTGGTCATCCTGCTCGCCATTGGTGCCCCCCAACTGCAAACCTTCCTGATCCAACGGACGGTGGACAGCCAGGCAGAAGCCTTTGCTGCTTCTGTTCGCCTGGCCCGCTCGGAGGCCATCAAAAGAGGGGTTCGAGTCAGCATGTGCGCCAGCGCCGACCCCGCCGCGGCTGTGCCTGTTTGCGCCGCCGCAGGCGCAGCAGACTGGAGCCAGGGTTGGCTGGTCTGGGTGGACGATGCCGCCCCCGCACGGAGCTATAACGCCGGAGAAACCATTGTGAAGGTTCAACAGGCCTTCAACTCCTCAGGCAGCATCGCGTCAAATGGTGGCGCTGCCGTCATTTCCTTTACCCAAAATGGCATGGCGCTGGCCAGCTTTGCGAGCTTCCAGGTTCACCCCCACTTGACCGGCAGCCAGGCAACAGAAGCGGCCAACAACCGTTGTGTGGTCCTGAGCGTGGCGGGCCGCGTACAAATCAACAAGGGAGCCTGCTGATCATGAGCATGAGCCATAGCCAGCACCGCTGGCGGAATCAGACGGGCGCCACCCTGGTTGAAGTGCTGGTGTCGGTCCTCCTGCTGTCCTTGGGTGTGTTGGCCATGGCCGCCATGCAGGTCAACGCGGTTCAGTACAGCAAGACCAGTGAGTTCCGCACCGTGGCCACCTTGCTGGCCAATGATCTGGGCGACCGGATGCGTGCCAATGACCCTAGCGGCCAAGTCAGGTCCGGCCCAACGGGCTATGACTACCTGAGCAGCGGCGCTTACGCTGCCCCAACGCTGCCCAACCCACCCGGCACAGATTGCGCAGACGGCGCCACCACTTGCGCCTTCAACCAGATGGCGGCCTACGACAAGGCAACCTGGGCTCGCACGGTGTTTCAGCAGTTGCCGCAAGGCACCGCTCGCGTCGTCGTTGACGCTGCAAACGCCAATGCAGAAATCTGGATCGTCTGGACGGACCCAAGCAGTTCATCCAACCAGGCCGCCGATAACTGCCCAGCCAACTACAACCAGCCCAGCACCGTGCGCTGCGTCTATTTCCGAATCGCCATATGAGCCCGTTGCCGCATTCTCATCGCCCTCGGGCGCAAATGGGCCTGACGCTGGTAGAGCTGATGGTGTCCATGGTGATCGGCCTGGCCGTGATCGGGGCGGGCTTGGCCATGTACTCCACATCGGGCTTTGCCGGCAAAGGCAGCAGCGCACTGTCACAGATGAGCGAGGACGCCAGCCTGGCGCTGAGCCTGATGCGCAACCACATCGCCATGGCAGGTTACAGCCGAATGGTCCTTGAACCAACCAGCAACGCCATGGTGAAGCTCTATACGGGGCACCCCGTTTTTGGCTGCCGCTTTGGTGTGGACTCGATCACCAAAGACAACTTTCTGAGCAGTACCGATCCCGATGCCACCAAACACCAGATCGCTTGCGACAACGCTGCGGGCACTGGCAACGACACCTTGATCGTCTTGTACGAAGCTGATCAAGACAACACGGTCGCCAATACCGCCACCACACCAACGGATTGCCTGGGCAACGGCGTACCGCTTGTCACCACCAACCCGCTGGGCAACTACAACATCGCGGAAAACCGATTCTTCATCAGCGCCGACAACGCCTTGAGCTGCCGAGGAAACGATGGTGCCGTCTCCCAACCCCTGGTGGACAACGTCGCCCAGATGCAAATTTGGTACGGTGTGGCAACGCCTTCGCCAACGGGCACACGAGGCACAGTGGCCACCAGGTACCTCCGCGCCAATCAGGTCGGCGACATGAACAACGGCAATTGGGATCAAGTGGTATCCATACGCTTGTGCCTGGTCATCCAGAGCCGCGACCCTGTCCTGGACACGCCCGCACCTTACTTCAACTGCAACGGCGTCAGCACCCCCACGACTGATCGCCGCCTGTACCGCGCCTTCACGACCACCGTTGTGTTGAACAACCGCATCTTCCAGAACTGAGGTTAGCCATGACATCACCTCACACTCACACACACATCAAGCCGCACCGCGCGCAAAAACCAAGCACTCAACGTGGGGTCACACTGCTGATTGTTCTCATCATGCTGGTGGTGATCGGGTTGGTATCGGCATCGGCCATGCGCCAGGCAGCCAACGCGGATCTGATCAGCAACAACACGCGACTCGAGCAACTGGCCAAACAGTTCGCCGAAACAGCCCTTCGGTTCTGCGAAGAAGGCGTCAAGAATGGCACCGTACAGATTCAGGCGGCCAACCAGGCGGCGCCCGCCTGGAAGACCTTCGGCAACTGGGAAGGCGCCAGCCGAACGGCCCTCAACCTGGGCGAAGCCGACTTCCGGTCAGCAGCGCAAACCTCAACTGGCACCAACCGGGCCCCACAGTGCATGGCTGAGTTCAGCCCACTGAACAACAACACATTCATCGTTACCGCACGCGGCTTCAGCCCCGACTATCAGGCGGATGCCAACGGCAAAACCCAGCGAGGCGCTGTGGTCTGGCTGCAATCCACCCTGGCAAGAAGCTGACAGCACCACCACAAGTGCAGGAGAACCGCATGCAACGTACACATCAAGCGCTGTCAACTCAACTGGCTCGCCCCCATGCCATCACGCTGGCCATGGTGGCTTTGCTACAGGCTGCACTGATGCCATCCGTGGCCAATGCCACAGCGCCATCGCAAAATCCGCTGATCAGCAAGGGCCTGCAACCAGCACCCAACGTGATGCTGACGCTCGACACATCGTGGTCGATGATCTTCCCCTACATCCCGGAAGGCCCGTTCACGGTGGCGGGGGGAACAGTCACCTTCCCCAGCAACACCTCGCCCATCCTGCACCCCAAGGACACACGCTTCGACCCGGGTGATGGGCGCTGGCTGGGTGATGGCGGCGTCATCCCAGGTGATGCTTCGGATACAGCTCCCCTGATCCAGATGCAGATGCGCTCACCGGACGTCAATGCGCTCTACTACGACCCCAAGATTCACTATAAACCCTGGCTCAAAATTGACCCGAGCAGTCAGGCCAAAGTGCGGTTCCCGGACGCGGTACCGAGCATGGCTTTCTTTGATCCGACCAACGCCATTGCGACAGACGCCAGCACATACGCCGACCTGACGGCGGCCCCCACCAATATCAAGACCTATTGGTGCACCAAGCCCCCCTACGAGGCCAACAGCACCAACCCAGGCAAATTGGATTGTGGTCGCGGCACCAATGGCGGCACGGTCAAATCATTCAGCCCAGGCCTCTACTACCTGCTGGACAGCAGTTTGGCGGGTTGCGCCAGCCCTGCTGACCCCAACTACGGTAGCTGCTACAAAAAATTCGACATCAACACGGATACCAGTTTCACCAAATACCCAAACCGTGATGACTGCCTGGGTGCCACTTGCACGCAAGACGAAGAACGCCGCAATTTCGCCAATTGGTTTGTCTACTACCGCACTCGCCTGCACATGGCGCAGGCGGCCATTCCTGAAGCCTTCATCAACCTGGATAACGACAAGATTCGCACAGGCTTGGCAACCATCCACCAGGAAACAGCCACCAATGTTGATGGGGTATCAACCACGCACGTGATGTCAGGCGTTCGCCTGCTCAACGCACAGCGAAAAACCGAGCTATCAGACTGGATCCGAGCCTTTCGAACCTTGAACAAGGGCACACCATTGCGCAAAGCCCTGCAGGGCGTGGGTGACTATTTCTCGCGCACGGACTCAGGCAGCGCATGGGCCAGTGACCCAGGCTCCAATACCTACGAAGCAACCAACGCCATGTTGGCATGCCGCCGCGCCTACAACGTATTGGTCACTGACGGTTACTACAACGATAGCGAGCCTAGCGTCGGTAACGTGGACGGCAGTGATGGCCTCACCATTACGGGCCCCAGCAACAAGCCCTTCACGTACAAGGCAAGCGACGCCAGCAACAGCCTGTACGCAGACAATAAATCCAACACGCTGGCCGATGTGGCCATGAAGTACTGGAAGGCCGACATTGCCGTCAATCAATATGATGCAAGTGGTCGGCTGATTTCGTACGGGCTGGACAACAAGGTCCCAGCTGGCAACAACACACCAGGTCAGGATCCCGCGTTCTGGCAGCACCTGGTTCAACTGCCCATTGGCCTGGGCATCACGGGCTCCGTGCCCAATGACAGCATCACCAATCTCGTGAATTTCGTGCAGGCAAATGGTTGGTGGTCTGCACCTGACTCTGGCGTGCAAAAAGTCGATGACCTGCTGCATGCGGCAGTCAACACGCGAGGCCAGTATTTCAGCGCCAAGAAGCCCAGCGAGTTGAGCTCGGCCCTGACCACTGCGCTGAATCGCGCCGCTCGGCGAGATGGCCTTAAACAGGCGGGGGTTGCGACGGCCGCACTGACAACGACGACAGGCAATCTCAAGTACGTACCTGAATACACCACGGAACAATGGATTGGTGATCTCAAGGCATACAGCCTGGACGCCAAGGGCGTATCGTCTGACACCCCGAAATGGAGTGCTTCCGCACACTTGCCGGCACCAGCCAATCGCAACATTGTCACGATTGTGGGCTCGGACAGTACAAGTCCGATTGGCGTCAACTTTTTTTGGTCAGCAGACAACCAGATAATTGGCGCCAGCAGCCTCGACGATGCCAGCCGCACCCTGCTGAGCCAGAACCTGCCCACTGGCGCCTCAGGCACAGATCTGGTCAGTTACGTTCGAGGTGACAGCAGCAATGAAGACACTGCACTAAAACTGAACCTGTTTCGCCAGCGCGAGAGCAAGCTCGGTGATTTCGTGAACTCGACACCGTTGGTGCTGCAAGGCAACGTCAACCTGTTCTACGACTTGCTGCCTCAAGGTGTTGCCCCAGGATATGCGGACTTCCGCGCGCAAAAGGCAGCACGCTCACGCCTCATACTTGCCGGCGCCAATGACGGCATGTTGCATGCCTTCGCAGATCCCACTGTGGCGCAATGCAATGACACTGGCACCACATCCCCCGCCTCATGCGGACAAGAGGTGTTTGCGTACGTGCCCCATGCGGCGCTGAGCAAACTGGGCAAGCTGGCCCGGCGCGATTACGGCACTGACAGCAATCCTCACCAGTTCACGGTCGATGGCCCGCTGACAGAAAGCGATATTTATCTGAATTCTCAGTGGAAAAACATCGTGGTGGGCACCATGGGCGCAGGTGGCAGGGCCATCTTTGCGCTCGATGTGTCACCAGGCACAAGCCTGGGTACCTCATCGGTCATGTGGGAAAAGTCTGGCGACAACGATGAAGACTTGGGCTACATGATGGGCGCAGCACAGGTCGGCGTCATGCCGGATGGTTCCTGGAAGGTCTTTGTGGGCAATGGCCCATATAGCGACAAAGGCCGCGCCGTACTGATGATGATCGATCTCAAGACCCGCACGGTCAGCAGAATCATCACGGACGAAACCACAGACAACGGTTTGGGCGCCGTGCGACTTGTCAAGAACAGCAACCAGCAGGTTGTTGGCGTACTGGCTGGCGACTTGAAAGGTCGGCTGTGGCACTTTGACTTCGGGGCAGGAAACCCAGCTGAATTCAAGACGACCCATCTGTTCACAACCGCGATTGACTCATCGGGCCGACCTCAACCCATCACAGCCGCACCAAGCGTCATGTCTCACCCACTTGGTGGCTACATGATCACCTTCGGCACCGGCAAACTGTATGACGAGGCCGACAGCGATGACGCCTCTCAGCAATCACTCTACGGGGTATGGGAGAAGGCAACGGACAGCACGGGCACGGCAACCGGGTTGACGACAACCAATCTGATTGAACAAGTTATCAAGAGCACGCCCGTAGCATCCAACAGCGAACGCGTCTTTTATGGACTGGAGTTCAACAAAGTGGACTACGCACAAAGCCGAGGCTGGTTCATCAACCTGACCCAGGCCGCCGGCCAACGGCTGATATACCCCGGTACGCCTTTGCGAGATTTTGTGCTGTTCAATACCACCGTTCCCGTCACCACGGCACAAGCAAAAACCTGCGACAACAATGGCGAAGGTTTCAGCTGGATCCTGCCCACATTGATGGATGGCACGTATGACAAGACAGTGATCATCGACACCGATGGCGATGGTGCGGTCGACAAGTCGAAAGACGCCATCGCGTTTGGATACAGGACGGCAACCGACGGACAAGGCACAACGTTGACGGGTGGTGACGGCAAGATCATTGACATTCGCACGGGCGAAAAACAGTCCATCCAATTGCCCGGCTCATGGAAACGCGTCTGGCGCCAACTGATCTCTACTCCACACCCCTGACACCATGTCTGTACCTGCATTCAACATGCGCGAGCCTCTCCTGAGCAAACGAGCGCCCCTTCAAGCTCGCGCTCGCGGCTTCACCCTGGTGGAGCTCATGATTGTCGTGGCCATCGTGGGCATCCTGGCTGGTGTCGCCTACCCCAGCTACACGGAGCACGTGGCACGCGGACGCAGGGCAACAGCCCAGAAGTCCTTGCAGGAGGCGTCGCAGTTCATGCAACGCTGGTATGCCGCGAACAACAGCTTTACGGACGCCAGTGGTGGCAATCCATCGCTGTCCAGCGTTCCCAGCCCATCCAACTACACCGTCAGCGTAGCCGTTGCAGCGAATGGTCTCAACTACACGCTCACAGCCACGCGCACGGGCATCATGGCCAACGATGCATGTGGTGACCTCACGTTGACGTCGACCGGCGTCAAAGGGCTCACGAACGCCTCCACCGGCTACGACGTCGCCCGCTGCTGGAAATAAGCCCAAACCACTACCAGCAAGCACCCAACAAAAAGGCCCAGACGGGCCTTTTTTCATTCGTCGGATTCCAACTTAGCCCCTCTCTTGTTCCCCGTCTCCTTGATGGCCGCGACAAACTCGCTCACATCATCAAAGCTGCGGTAAACGGAGGCGAAGCGCACATAGGCCACCTTGTCGAGCTTGCGCAACTCGCGCATGACCCACTCGCCCAACTGCGTCGAGACGACTTCCTTCTCGCCGCATTGGCGCAGCTTGGCTTCAATCGACTCCAGAGCACCTTCCAGCGCCTCGGCGCTCACCGGCCGCTTGCGCAGCGCGATCATCAAGGAGCCCTTGAGTTTGGCTCGGTCGTAATCCGTACGCCGGCCATCGCGTTTGACGATCGCGGGCAACTCGATTTCAGCGCGTTCATACGTGGTGAAGCGCTTGTCGCAACCATTGCACTTGCGACGGCGGCGGGTCGAGTCACCTTCATCAGAATCCCGGGTCTCGACCACCTGGGTGTCGTGGTGACCACAAAATGGGCAACGCATCGTCTTTCCACTCCCTGCAAAAACGAAGATCTACAAAAGCAAAAAACCCGGCCCGGATACAGATCCGAAAGCCGGGTTCATCGAGATCATCTAGCTATCTGATCAGCGATAGACAGGGAACTGACGAGTCAGCGCTGCCACTTGCTCACGGACACGCGCCAGGGTGGCTTCGTCATGCGGGTTGTCCAGCACGTCGGCAATCAGGTTGCCCACTTGCACGGCTTGCTCTTCCTTGAAACCACGTGTGGTGAAGGCAGGCGAGCCCAGACGAATGCCGCTGGTGACCATCGGCTTTTGCGGGTCGTTGGGAATACCGTTCTTGTTGCAGGTCATGTGAGCTGCGCCCAGAATGGCTTCGGCTTCCTTGCCCGTCAGGTTCTTGGGGCGCAGGTCCACCAGCATCACGTGGCTTTCAGTACGGCCTGACACGATGCGCAGGCCGCGCTTGGTCAGCGTGTCAGCCAGTGCGGCGGCGTTCTTCACCACTTGCTGCTGGTAAGCCTTGAACTCGGGCGACAGGGCTTCCTTGAAAGCCACAGCCTTGCCGGCGATCACGTGCATCAGCGGGCCACCCTGGATACCAGGGAAGATGGCGCTGTTGATCTTCTTGGCGATCTCTTCGCCGCGCATCAGGATGATGCCGCCACGTGGGCCACGCAGGCTCTTGTGGGTGGTCGAGGTGACCACATCAGCGTGAGGCACTGGGTTGGGGTACACACCCGCGGCGATCAGGCCGGCGTAGTGAGCCATGTCCACCATGAAGTAGGCACCGATTTCCTTGGCGATCTTGCCGAAGCGCTCGAAGTCGATGCGCAAGGCAAAGGCCGAAGCACCCGCGATGATCAGCTTGGGCTTGTGTTCACGAGCCAGCGCTTCCATCTTGTCGTAGTCGATGTCTTCCTGGGCATTCAGGCCGTAGGACACGACCTTGAACCACTTGCCAGACATGTTCAGCGGCATGCCGTGCGTCAGGTGACCACCTTCAGCCAGGCTCAGGCCCATGATGGTGTCGCCAGGCTGCAGCAGGCCGAAGAACACGGCCTGGTTGGCTTGCGAACCGGAGTTGGGTTGCACGTTGGCGTACTCGGCGCCAAACAGTTGCTTCAGACGGTCGATGGCCAGTTGCTCGACCACGTCGACGTTTTCGCAACCACCGTAGTAGCGCTTGCCTGGATAGCCTTCAGCGTACTTGTTGGTCAGCTGAGAACCTTGGGCCTGCATCACGGCGGGCGAGGTGTAGTTCTCGGAA
>NZ_SCTN01000594.1 GCF_004297345.1 Aquabacterium sp.
GCACGGGGAGCGCATGGCTGGCAGGGCGAGCGCTGGATGAACGGATCGGGCGGCTGGATCGGCGATTGGCCGAGGTCCGGGAGCAACTCCTGGCGCCGGCGCCGGATCGTCGCCGAGCGGTCATGGCGGGCGAGCCTCCCTCGGGTCTGGAATTCCGCTCGGGCCTCGATCGGGCCGCGTTCGAGGCCGGTGTCGCGACCGTTCGATCCGAGATCGCTCGGGGCCAGATCTACCAGGCCAACCTGACCCGCCGCCTCGAGACCCCGTTTCGCGGCGACCCATGGCCCATCTTCCGGCGCCTTCGAACCGGGGATCCGGCGCTCTTCGCCGCCTACCTCGACCTTGGATCGAGTCCCGTCACGGGTGGTCCCCGCGCGATCCTGTCCGCATCGCCGGAGCCGTTCCTGTCGGTGACCCAGGACGGGATCGTCGCGACGGATCCGATCAAGGGCACACGCCCGCGTGGCCGCGACCGCGCTGAGGACCGGGCGCTCGCCCGCGAGCTGCTGGGGTCCGGCAAGGATCGGGCCGAGAACGTGATGATCGTGGACGTCGTGCGGAACGATCTCGGTCGGGTCTGCGTGCCGGGCTCGGTCCGGGTCCCGCGCCTCTGTCGGCTCGAGCGAACGGCCACGGTCCAGCATCTCGTGTCCACGGTGACCGGCCGCCTGGCGCCCGGCATGGACGCGTTCAACCTGCTCGCGGCGTCGTTCCCGGGCGGGAGCATCACCGGCGCCCCGAAGATCCGGGCCATGGAGCTGCTCGAGGGCATGGAGCCGGTCCGGCGCGGCCCGTACACCGGCGCCGCGGGCTGGATCGGGGCCGATGGCGCGATGCAGACGAGCATCCTCATCCGCACGTTCGTGGCCGATGGCGCTCGGTTGACGCTCCACGTCGGTGGCGGCATCACGTACCGGAGTGATCCGTCGGCGGAGTTTGACGAAACCGTGGACAAGGCGCGGGGCCCATTGACCGCGATCGGTGGTCGCGAGGTGGCCCCGTGACGCGCCGAGTCCATGAGGCGGCCACGTGACCAGCGTCAGCCACGGCGCGCATCCCGCGAGCCCCGCGCCCGCCGATGCCCCCGGGCACATCTGGGTCGACGGCCGGATCATGCGGGCCGAGGGCGCGCATCTCTCGGCCTTCGATCGCGGCTTCCAGCTCGGTGACGGCATCTTCGAGACGCTCCGGGCGCGCGGCGGGCGGGTGACGGAACTTCGCGAGCACCTCATCCGGCTCCAGGGATCGGCCACCGGCCTCGACATCAGGCTGCCCGTCGGCACCGGGACGCAGATTTCGCGCGGGATCACCTCGCTTTTGGAGATCGAGGGCCTCGCCGGGCCGGAGGACGATGCGTCGATCCGGGTCACCGTCACGCGTGGGTCATTCACGGGACGCGGGCTCCTGCCACCCAGCGCGGGCATCGAGCCGACGATCGTGATCCAGGCCTGGCCGGTCACGCCGCCGCCGCCCGGGCACCTGACCGACGGCCTGCACCTCGTCGTCAGCTCGATCCGGAGGGACCCCGAGAACCCGCTCGTCGCCCTCAAGACGACGAGCCGCGCCGACTACGTCCACGCCCGCCTTGAAGCCCGCCGGGCTGGCGCGGACGACGCGCTCTTCCTGACCCTCGATGGGCATCTGTCCGAGGCGACCTCGGCGAACATCGTGCTCATCCGGGGCGATGAACTCGCGACCCCCGCCCTCGCCTGCGCGATCCTGCCGGGGACCACGCGCAGCTGGGTCCTCGCCTGGGCCGCCGGTGCCGGACTCAACCCGGTCGAGGAGTGGCTCACGACCCGCCAGCTCGCGGAGGCGGACGAGGCGTTCGTCTGCTCCAGTGTCGCGGGCATCCTGCCGGTGACCCGGTTCGACGGCCAGCC
>NZ_SCTN01000149.1 GCF_004297345.1 Aquabacterium sp.
GGCGGCGAGATTTGCTCAGCCAAAGAATTAGCTGTTTCCTATGACACGTGGGGAATATTGCTGGAAAGAAATCGCTCGATGCGAGTAAGACATCAATCTCCACAAACAATGATCGCAGCATTAGTGCGCTTAAGTGCAAAGCGGGCGAATCTTGATTAATTGAACCATATGTCAAAACGTTTATTCCTTGCGGTAGCGCTTGCCACAATATTATTGCCGGCTTGCAGCAGTTCACTAAGCGCCCCGTCAAGGGGAAAGATCATGCAAACAAACACCTCTCTGGAGCGCGAAAAGCTAGCGTTCACTTGCAAACACGAGAAGGAACTGATCCCTCTTCGAGATCCAGAAGCGGAACAGCTATATAAATATGCTCGATGGCTAAGAAAAGGAAATATCCTCAAAAAGGATTCGACGGTTTACAGCAAAATTGAACGCTTAATCCGTATTGCTACAGCCTATGGACACGACAAAGCAAACCTAGAGCTTCGCGATCTAATTGAACGGGGCCAAGCCGTCAGCGCGACACCTGTCACTGAGAGCGTAGATTTGGTTGAGGAACTGATCCGTCGAGGTATCCCAGGTGGGTATTTCGACATGGGGCGCTACTTGCTTAATGGCTATGGCGTAAAGCGAGACCCTGAGGCTGGCATGAACTACATAAGAAAAGCGGCAGACTTGGGCAATCCAGAGGCACAGTACTGGATTGGCGTGAAGCTATCACCCATAGACAAAGCGCCCGATATTGCAGTCCAAATGATGTTGTGTGCAGGAGAACAAGGCCATAAAGTTGCTGCTCAACAGGTTGGCTATGATTTGCAAACTGACGGAGACTACAAACGTGCAGTTGATGCCCTGCAACTGGGCACTAAAGCTGGCCATCCTCTCGCAGCAGGATTATTGGAATGGGGATTTCAATGCGACGATCCTAAAAACAGAATACGGTATCTTTCGTTAAAGCCCGACTCTGAGCGAGCCGCTAGATATTCTGCCATTCGAAGTTTCCTGAGTGCCTACGACTATCTGAATCCATCCATTCCAGAGTTGGACGATATCGTCCCCTTGCCCCCCGCTAAGCTCCCCCCCTGGAATGGCAAATTCAAATGGCTGGAAGAACACAACGCCAACGTGCCTCCACCACTACCCAGCGAAGCTCGCATCGCCGAGATGGCCAAGGCCAAGGGCCTGGATCCAGCCACGGGGCGACCACTCGCATGGGGTAACACGCGTTAAGCCATACAAATGTCACTTCGTCTGCGGGCCCTAGGCTACCTGTTGATAGCCATCGCGTGGCGAGCAATGGCATCAGACGCCATCCCACATCAGCCTACTCATCTAGCGGGCGAACTGGCCTTTGCTTGCACGCATGAGGTAGACCGCATCCCGCCTAGGGACCCAGAAGCCGAGCAGATGTACAAGCACGCTCGTTGGCTGAGAAAGGGCAACATCCTCAAGAAGGATCCAGCGATTTACCCCAAGGTAGAACGCCTGATCCGCTTTGCTGCGGCATACGGGCATGACAAGGCCAACCTGGAGTTGCGTGAACTGATTGAGCGTGGTCAGGCCATCAGCGCAACTCCCGTCACAGAAAGCGTGAACCTCGTAGAAGACTTAGTTCGTCGAAATATCCCTGGCGGCTATTTCGACATGGGCCGCTACTTGCTGAATGGCTACGGGGTGAAGCGAGATCCTGAGGCAGGCATGAACTACATACGAAAAGCTGCCGACTTGGGTAACCCAGAAGCACAGTACTGGATCGGTGTGAAGCTATCGCCCATCAACAAGGCGCCGGATATCGCAGCCCAGATGATGCTTTGCGCCGGAGAGCAAGGCCATAAGGTCGCAGCTCAACAGGTCGGCGTAGATTTCCAGACTGATGGCGACTACAAGAAGGCCGTTTACGCCCTTCAGTTAGGGGTGAAGGCTGGTAGCGACCTGGCAGCGGGCTTCCTAGAGGGAGGGTTCAATTGTGAAGACCCACGCAACCGCCTGCACTACATGGCCCTGACTGCAGACGCGGAGCGATCTAGACGATACAAAGAAATCTCATACTTTCTTGGAATGTATGAATACCTGAATCCTTCTGTTCCAGAACTGGACGATATCGTCCCCTTGCCCCCCGCCAAGCTTCCCCCCTGGAATGGCAAATTCAAATGGCTGGAGGAGCACAACGCCAACGTGCCACCACCTATACCCAGCGAAACACGCATCGCCGAGATGGCCAAGGCCAAGGGCCTGGATCCAGCCACGGGGCGCCCGCTCGCTTGGGGCAACATGCGTTGAGGTAGACCGCCAGTGCATCTTCGTCGAGTTGCCCTCGCCTGCTTGATGGCTCTGGCTTTACCAGCTACGGCTGCAGACACGCCATCACAGCCCAGCCCGACTCAAGCTGGTGAGCTGGCTTTCACTTGCACGCATGAGCGTGATCGCATTCCACCTCGAGATCCAGAAGCAGATCAGCTATACAAGCATGCTCGCTGGTTGAGAAAGCGCAACATTCTAAAAAAGGATCCCACGGCATACCCCAACATTGAACGCTTGATCCGAATTGCTACTGCGTATGGGCACGACAAAGCAAACCTCGAATTGCGCGATCTGATTGAACGAAATCAAGCGGTTAGTGCGACGCCCATAACAGAAAGCGTCAACTTGGTTGAAGAATTAGTTCGGCGAGGTATTCCGGGAGGTTACTTTGACATGGGGCGCTACCTGCTCAATGGTTACGGCGTAAAGCGTGACCCCGAGGCAGGGTTGAACTACATTCGCAAAGCTGCCGATTTCGGTAACCCAGATGCGCAGTATTGGATCGGTGTGAAGCTATCGCCAATCGACAAGGCACCAGATGTGGCTGCACAAATGATGTTGTGCGCAGGAGAGCAAGGACACAAGGTTGCAGCTCAGCAAGTTGGCGTCGACTTAAAGAATGATGGCGATTACAAAAAAGCTGTCTATGCCCTTCAGTTGGGAGCGAAAGCAGGAAGTGACCTTGCAGCAGGCTTTTTAGCTGGTGGATTTAAAACTGAGGATCCAAAGAATCGGATCCACTATCTTGCGTTGAAGTCCGACGCTGAACGGGTAAAGAGATATCTTGCAATTGCAGATTTTTTGAGTGCCTACGATTATCTCAACCCCTCTGTCGCTGAACTTGACGACATCGTCCCGCTCCCTCCCGCCAAACTCCCCTCATGGAACGGCAAATTCAAATGGCTGGAAGAGCACAACGCCAAAGTGCCACCACCACTGCCCAGCGAAGCTCGCATCGCTGAAATGGCCAAAGCCAAGGGCCTGGACCCAGCCACGGGCCGCCCACTCGCTTGGGGCAACACACGTTAACGATCAAGCCCACCGATTCAGCCCTACGCGCAGCATGATTCCCCCGACGCCATGCTGCAAGCATGGATAGACTGTGCGGCTATGCCATCACGGCATGGAGAAACGACATGCCAAGCAAAAACACCATCTGCCTTTGGTTTGACGGTACAGCCGAAGAGGCCGCAGGGTTCTACGCCAAGACCTTCCCAGACAGCACCGTAGGCGCCATCCACCGCGCGCCTGCGGACTATCCCTCCGGCAAGCAAGGTGACGTCCTGACGGTCGAGTTCACCGTGATGGGCATCCCTTGTCTTGGCCTGAACGGCGGCCCGGTCTTCAAGCACAGCGAGGCCTTCTCCTTCCAGGTTGCCACCGATACCCAGGAAGAAACTGACCGTCTGTGGCACGCCATCATCGACAACGGCGGGCAAGCCAGCGCGTGCGGTTGGTGCAAGGACAAGTGGGGACTGTCGTGGCAGATCACGCCCCGTGCGCTCACCACGGCGATGGCCAATCCAGACCGCACAGCAGCCAAGCGTGTCTTCGAAGCCATGATGCAGATGAGCAAGATCGACATCGCCATGATTGAAGCGGCCCAGCGGGGTTGATGGGGCCACAGCGCCTGCCTTTGTCAGCCGGATGGCAAGGCCACCTTCGACAACACAAACGCCCGCACCGCACTGGCGTCGTACCCCAACTCGTAGTTCCAGCCATCTGTGGCGGTCGAATCCACATACAGGTTCTCGCTGAAGCCCGCCACCAGGCAGCCAGTGGGATGATCGACCAGGCAGGATGCAGGTAAATTCACAGTCATCAGATCGTGCACGGACATCATGGCCGGTGAGCCGCCCGTCGGGTCTTCATTGACCAACGGTGTGCCCGGGTCATCCACCGGCAAGGGCTGTCCGGGGTTGAGCGGGTCATGCGATCGGTCCAACACAGTACGCACGCCCCGCACGGTCACGAAGCTGTAGTTGGCGAAGCCGTGCGGGTGCCAGGCCTGATAGGGCAGGCTGACGATATCGCTGTCCTGCGCCTGCAGCACACCACAGCAGTCGTCTGCGAAGGTCGCGCCAATGGACGGCGCCGGGATCTGCGCGTAGCAATGGTTGTTGTCCACATGCAAGGTGATGATCATGCTGTTGCCCACGACCAGGCCCAGTGGCTCGGCATCGGTCGTGTAAATGGTGCCGGTGAGATCAGGCACATCGGGCACCACGAACTTGATGCCCAGCGCATGGATGTCAACAGGCTGCCCCAGCGCATCGAACAGATCGACCTTGAGTTGGTACTGGCCGCTGTCGTCGCTCGTGCCTGACACCGCGGAGCCATCGGCGTTGTAGCTCAGGCCTGGCGCAAACAGCTGCGTGGGGAACTTGGCGCTGCTCAGGTGCTCGACGATTTCGCCGGCGCTGGGTGGGGTGTCCCACACGCCTTCAGGCGCAACAGAGGCATAGGGGATCTGGGTGAGATCGGGCACCTCAATGCCACCGCCGGCTGGCACGGGCTTGGGGCCCAAGGTGAAAGGTGTCCATGCCGGAAAAACGCCGCTGGGCGTGTTCACGTCATGGCGGTAGTAGTGCTGGATGCCGTCCTTCAGCGCATGGAAGCTGCCGCTGAAGCCACGTCGCCATGAGATCTGATAGTGGCGCACGCCCAGCGCTTCCAGCTCGTTGGCGAACAGCAGGCGCGGGCGCAACAGGCCACCCCAAGGGCGTCCATCTGAGGTGAGGCCCCGCCGGGCGGTCAACACGGCAGGGGCGGTGCTGTCTTTCAGGGCCTTGCTGGTGCCATAGATCTGGCTCAGCGGTACGCCGCCAATGGCCAGGAAGGCCACCCAGCGGCCCACGCCTTGCGGCCCCACCACGGGCGGGCAAGGCGCGCAGGTGTGCGCAAAGGGGCTGCTGGTATAGAGCTTGACCTCCGTGCCGGAGGCGTAGTCCCACCAGGTGTGGCAGGCCACAGGGGTGGGCGCATAGATGGTGAATTTGAGCGGGCCGAAGATGGGCTGAGTGGCCTTGAAGTACAGGTCCGGTGTGTCGTGGTTGTGGCAGCCCTGAAAGAACACGGTGCGGAAGTGGCCGCAACTGTCCGTGATGGCCGCGCCCACGCGCTGCATGGTCACAAAGCGCGGGAAGAGCCAGCACAGCAAGGGCCTGATCAACACCGGGTTCTGGATCAGCGCTTGCTGGAACTGCAAGGCGCTGCCGGCTTGAGCCAGATAGCGCAACTCGGTGGCTTCGCTCAGCTTGGTCAGCGTGGCGGCGCTGTCTGCGGTCAAGGCATGGCTTTGCACGGCCAGATTGGTGGTGTTCAAGCGCCGCAGTTGTGTGCCTGTGATGGACAAAGGCAAGGGGCCTGGGCCCGGCTCGGGAATGGGGCCTGGCACGCGTTCGGGTACGGTGAGAATGGGATCCGGGATGCGTGCGTGGGCAATGATGTCGCGCAAGCGATCCAGCACCAGCACAGGCAGCTTGGGGATGAGGATGTAGAGCGGGTCTACCTCGTAGATCTCGACCGTGGCATTGCACACGGGGAAGTCCACCACGGCCCCGCCAATGGTGACCTTCTTGAGCAACTGCCCCTGCACGAACACGGCACTGCGCAACCAGCACAACCAGATGGGCTCGTAGATGACGAAGTCGGCCTTGAGCTCACGCAGGCGCGGGTTGTAGCTCAGGTGCTGCTCGATGGCGCCTCGGCGCATGAGCTCGGCGAAGTCAGGCTCCTTGTCTGGCAGGCGAGGCCCCACCAACACACGCAAGGTGTCTGCGGGTACGGCGGCTTGCACAGGCAGCCTGGCCTCGCCCTTGTCCGACAAGGACGCACTGCCCAGAAAGCGAGCCTCGGAGCTGAAGACATAGGCCATGGCCTCTACCTTCTGCGTGCTCTTGGCCACGTCCAGCAATTGCGCCTGGATCTGGATCGTCAATGGGGAAGCGGTGTCTTTGGTGTTCATGGCCATGCTCCTGGGTCAGGCATCACACAGGTGCATGCAAGAAGGCATCACCTTGGACTTGACTGTAGGAGCCGGCACGCCCGCTCGCTTCCCAAACCTTGGGGGGCTGAGCCGGCTCAGTTTAGGGGGGTGCTCGACTGCCCGATGGCGCGTTGAATCTGGGCTCGCCTTCGGGCTTGCGCTTCGCTCATGCGATGGCGGATTTGCTCTACCAACGCCGTTCGCGCGCGCGAGGGATGGCCAGCATCAAAA
>NZ_SCTN01000150.1 GCF_004297345.1 Aquabacterium sp.
CGACGCTCTTCCGATCTTCGCCAGCAGCACGGGCGCTTCCGTCACGCCCACCGCGCCACCCGACACGGCAAAACCCAGGTGCTGCGTCATCCAATGCGCGACCAGATCCTTGTGCCCTTCTGCCCACTTGAAGCTGGCAAAGAACAGGATGATGGGCAGCAGGTCGAAAAAGATCTTCATGAGTTGGACGGCCCGATCACCGGGCCGCAAGTTACCGCGATCTACTTGTCGCGCGGCACGAAGTCTAGCGCGGCCGAGTTGATGCAGAAACGCTCACCCGTGGGTTGGGGGCCATCATCAAACACATGGCCCAGGTGCGCCCCGCAGTTCTGGCAGCGCACTTCAACACGGGTCATGCCATGGCTGTGGTCCATCACACGCTCGACAATGCCGTCCTCGGCGGGCTGCCAGTAGCTCGGCCAACCGCAGCCCGCATCGAACTTGGTATCGGACTCGAACAGCTTGGCGCCACAGCAAATGCACTTGTAGGCGCCATCTTCAAAGTGATCCCAGAAGCGGCCGGTGAAGGCGCGCTCGGTCGCCGCCTGGCGAGTAACCTGGTAGTCCATGGGATCGAGCTGGGCACGCCATTCGGCGTCGGTCTTCTTGACTTTGTAGTCGGTCATGATGAGCAGGAAACTTCAATGGCCTGAGCCCAGTCGGGCGGAAAACCTGCATCGGCCTCGGCGCCCGGCTGTTCATCGAACGGCGTTTGCAGAAGCTGATACAGGCGCTGAACCTCACTGTAGTCGCCCTTCTGCGCTTGCTGAATGGCCACTTGCGCCATGTGGTTGCGCAGCACATAGACCGGGTTGACGCGACGCATGCGCACCGCACGCTCTGCATCCACGCTGCCCTCGGCTTTGAGGCGCTCGGCGTACTGCAAGGCCCAGGCATCGAAGGCTGCGCGGTCCAGGAAGAGATCGCGTACCGGCGCGTTAGCGGGATGATCGGGCGCCACATCGCTGCGAAACTCACACAGGCGCCGGAAGGTGATCGTGAAATCGGCCTTGCCCGCAGCCATGGCCTGCAGCAACTCGACAGCCAGCTTGCCGTCATCTTCCTGCTCCGTCTGCAAGCCCAGCTTGGCGCGCCAGCGCGCGCGCATGGCCTGAGGGAAGCGCTGCTCGTAGGTCTGCAGCACGTCGATCACGATCTGGCTGTCGTCCTTGGCCTCGGGGATCAAGGGCAGCAGGGCCTGCGCGAGCGCGCGCAGGTTCCAGTAGCCGATCTGCGGCTGGTTGTTCCACGAGTAGCGCCCCCGGTCATCCGAGTGATTGCAGATGTGGTTGGGATCGAAGGCATCCAGGAAACCAAAAGGCCCGTAATCGATCGTCAGCCCCAGGATGGACATGTTGTCGGTGTTCATCACGCCATGGCAGAACCCGACCGATTGCCAGTGCGCCATCAGTTCAGCCGTACGCGCTACCACCGCGTCCAGCAGGGCCAGGGCACGATTGGGCGAGCTTTGCAACTCGGGGTAGTGGTGAGTGACCACAAAATCAACCAGAGCCTGCAAGGCCTCGTGATGCCCTTCTTCCCCGCTGTGCGCGAAGTGCTCGAAATGCCCGAAGCGGATGAAGCTAGGTGCCACACGTGCCACCACCGCCGCCGTCTCGATGGTCTCTCGACGCACCGGTTGTGGAGAGGCAACCAGGCTCAAGGCCCGCGTGGTGGGGATGCCCAGACCATGCATGGCCTCGCTACACAGGAACTCGCGGATGGATGAGCGCAGCACAGCGCGGCCATCCGCTCGGCGCGAATAGGGTGTCGCACCCGCGCCCTTGAGTTGCACCTCTTGAGGGCCGATCGGGCTATCGAGCTCACCGAGCAACAAAGCACGACCATCGCCCAGTTGCCCGGCCCACACGCCGAATTGATGCCCGCTGTAAACCGAGGCAAAGGGCGACATGCCCGGCCACACGGTGTTACCGCTGAACACATTCAAGGCTTGCTGCCCCTGGTACCAGTCCTCTGGCCAATCCAGATCACGCGCCAGCACCTGATTGAGCACAACCCATTGCGGCATGGGCAAAGCATCGCCCTGCCAGGCAGAGCCCAAGGCCACACCGCGCTCACGCTGAAGTTGCTCGCTCAAACCCGCATAGCGATTGCGCCAGCGATCGGCCTCGGGTGACCACGCAAAGTTCTGTAAATGGGAATGGGGTACGGCAGACATGTGGCGCAGTTTAGACAAGCCCCCCTGTCCCTGGGGCCAGCCGGGCTAATACCCATCTGCGGCCTGCCCTAAGATGCGGCACCCATTGACTCTTGCAGGATGCCAGCCATGGATATGGTGCTGTTCATGAAGTCCGCCCTCATGGGCATCGTGGAGGGCCTCACGGAGTTCCTGCCCATCTCGAGCACAGGTCACCTGATCCTGGCCGACTCCTTGCTGGAGTTCGCGCGCGCAACTGGATCGGACAAAGCCAAGGTCTTCGAGATCGCCATCCAGACCGGCGCCATCTTTGCGGTGATTCTGGTCTACATGCAACGCATCAAGGACACCCTCGCCGGCATGTTCTCTGATCCCAAGGCACAACGCTTCACCATCAACGTGCTCATCGGCTTCCTGCCCGCTGCGATCATGGGGCTGGCTGTGGGCAAGATCGTGAAGGCGCACCTGTTCACACCGACCGTGGTCGCCACCACCTTCATCCTGGGTGGCGTGATCATCCTGATTGCCGAGCGCTTTGCCGCGCAGCGCCCACAACAGCGCGTTGAAACCGTGGACGACATGACGCCCATGGACGCCATCAAGGTGGGCCTGATTCAGTGCCTGGCGCTGATCCCCGGCACCAGCCGCTCCGGCTCCACCATCATCGGCGGCATGCTGATGGGCCTGTCGCGCAAAGCTGCAACGGACTACAGCTTCTTCCTGGGCATCCCCACCCTGGTCGGCGCCGGCGCCTACAGCCTTTACAAGGACCGCGCCCTGCTCTCCGCCGATGACCTGCCCCTGTTCAGCGTCGGCCTGGTGTTTGCCTTCCTGTCCGCCTGGATCTGCGTGCGCTGGTTGATCCGCTATGTGTCCAGCCACAACTTCATCCCCTTCGCGTGGTACCGCATCGCTTTCGGGATCTTCATTCTGGTATCGGCGAACATGGGCTGGGTGGTCTGGGCGGACTAAGCCCCAGCCGAATCGATACGGCTCAGGCGCAAAATAGCGGGATGCGCCTGAGACACCAAGCACTGCAGATCCTGCTGATCTGCGATCCCCAAGCCAAGGCCACCGCCACATTGGCCCTGCGAACGGCCTACGTTCAAGCTCACCCGACTGCAGACCTCGACGAGGCCGAGCGCCAGGAATCCCTTGAACTGCACGCCGATCAGGCGCCATCCATGCCCGGGCGCCCTGCCCGGCCCGCGCTGGTATCGGCCACACGGGTACCCTCCCGCTCGCCGTTCACGCCAGAAGGCCGGGCCGCCCTGCTCCACGCCATCTGCCACATCGAATTCAACGCCATCAACCTGGCGCTGGACGCCGTCTGGCGCTTTGCAGGCATGCCTGCCGCGTTCTATGCCGACTGGCTACAGGTCGCCGCGGAAGAGGCCGAGCACTTCACGCTGCTGCGCACGCATCTGCAAACGCTGGGGGCCGATTACGGCGATTTCGATGCACACGACGGCCTGTGGACCATGTGCGAAAGAACCAAGGATGACATCCTGGCGCGCATGGCCCTGGTACCTCGCACACTGGAAGCCCGAGGGCTGGACGCCACGCCACTGATACAAGACAAGCTGACACGCGCCGGCGATCATCAGGCCGTGGCCATTCTGGACATCATCCTGCGCGACGAAGTGGGCCACGTGGCCATCGGCAACCGCTGGTTCCACCATCTGTGCCAGGAACGTGGGCTGGATGCCCTCAGCCTCTACCCACAACTGGTCAAGCAATACGACGCCCCTCGCATGCGGCCACCCTTCAATGAAGCGGCCCGCAAGGCAGCCGGCTTCACCGACGACGAACTGGCCTTCCTGCTGGGCGTGGACTGAAGCCGAAAGCGATCACCCTCTGGGGTGATGCTGAGCATGCAACTGCCGCAAGCGCTCGCGCGCCACGTGCGTGTAGACCTGCGTGGTCGAGATATCGGCGTGCCCCAGAAGCATCTGCACCACGCGCAGATCGGCGCCATGGTTCAGAAGGTGCGTGGCAAATGCATGGCGCAAGGTGTGTGGCGACAAGGGCTGCGTGATGCCTGCCAGCATGGCGTACTTCTTGATGAGCTTCCAGAACATCTGGCGGGTCATCGGGCCGCCACGCCCCGTCACAAACAAGGCATCGCTGACCTGGTTGCCCAGGATCATCCCCCGGCCCTGGCTGAGATACCGCGCCAGCCACTCGCCCGCCTCGGCCCCAAAGGGCACCAGACGCTCCTTGCTGCCTTTGCCCATGATGCGCAGCACACCTTCATTCATGCCAACGTGCACAGACTTCAACTCGACCAGTTCGCTGACCCGCAAGCCGCTGGCGTAGAGCAACTCCAGCATGGCCCTGTCTCGCAATCCGATGAACTCGTGGATATCGGGCGCCCCCAGCAAAGCCTCGACCTGATGCTCACTGAGCGTGCCGGGCAAACGCAAGCGCTGGCGCGGTGTGTCCATGCGCACAGTGGGATCAGCGGTGCACAGGCTCTCGCGCACCGCCCAACGGTAGAAACGCCGAAACACACTCAAGCGCCGCCCCGCAGAGGAAGGCTGGGACGCAGCATGGCGCGCCGTGGCATAACCCTGCAAATCTGGCTCGGTGGCCGTGACCAAGGTGTGCCCCTGCTTTTGCGCGGTCAGCCATTGCGCAAGGCCTTGCAGATCTCGCCGATATGCGGCCAGCGTATTGCTGCTCAAACCATCCTCCAGCCAGAGCGCATCAATGAAGCGATCCAGATGAGGGTCGTCCGACAACTCAGTAGCCTCCACGCAGCAAGCCCTCCCTCATGCGACGGTCCACCGGATACTCGCCCACAAAGATCTTGAGCACGGCTCGATACAGGTCATCGCCGGCCACCGCTGCCCCCACTGCTTTGTCATTGACGCGCAAATGCACGCCCTTGTCGGGAATGAAGTCGAGATCCAGCACGTCACCGGACTTGAGATCGCCCACGCTGTCGATCAGGGCAGCCAGCCTGGAGAGGCGATCGCCCAACTTGGCCAGTACCTCAGGCGGTTCATGATCCTCGATTCGCCCTGTCAGCGACTTGGTGAGCTCGTGGCTGGGCGCATCGAGCATGATCTTCAGGCGAATGCGCTTGGGGCCTTGCATGGCCAGCAGTTGGCCCGCATCCTTGCTGGGCGCGGCCACATACAAACCAGCCACAAAAGCCTTCACCCAGGCGACGCCGCGCAAGCCCAGACCATTGAGGCGCAGCGTGCGATCACCCAGCACGGTCGATTCCTCGAAGCGCTGCCCTTCCAGTGAGGGCATGCGCACTTCGGCAGTTGCTGCCTGCGCGCAAGCTGGCAAGCCGATCCCAGCCGACAAGCCCGCCAGCATGGCCGCCATGCCCGCCTGCCGAAGCAAACGCATCATCCACATCACCTTCATTGCTTTGTGCATCGCACCCTCGTTAACCGCCCGACTGCCGCCATGTCTCGGCCGTCCAGGCATGTTGCCATGTGCCGCATATGGGGGCGAACACAGGGTCATGCAAGCTCCAACGCCTGGAAAAGCACGGCGGCTGACAAGCCCCCCCGTGTCTGGACGTAAAGCTTTGTCTGATGCGCCGAAAGGACCACCCCAGCCACCCCGACTAAAATCCACGGCATGCAAGACAGTAACCGCCCCCTGGACGCCGAAGACGGCCTCCCCGACGCTGCGACAGCCAGCGCCCCGACCGACGCCGTTGAAGCCCATTCCGGCCAAATTGACGGGCCAGACCTGGGCAACCTGCCCCCGCACGCCCGCACCATTCGCAGCTACGTGATGCGCGCCGGCCGTACCACCGAGGCGCAAGCCAAGGCACTGGCGGAACTGGGCCCACGCTTCCTGATGCCCTATCAGGAGCAGTTGCTGGACTTCCCTGCCACGTTCGGCCGCACGGCCCCTGTGGTACTGGAAATCGGCTTCGGCATGGGTGACGCCACAGCCAAGATTGCCGAAGGCCAACCCGACACGGATTACATCGGCTGCGAGGTTCATGAACCCGGCGTGGGCGCCCTGCTCAAGCAGATTGGCGACCGTGGCCTGAGCAATCTGCGGGTGATCCGCCACGATGCCGTCATGGTGCTGGAAAACATGATCCCTCCAGGCTCGCTGGCTGGCATCCACATCTTCTTCCCGGATCCATGGCACAAGAAGCGCCACAACAAGCGCCGCCTGATCCAGTCACCTCTGGTAGCCAAGCTGGTGACGCATCTGGCCCCCGGTGGCTATCTGCACTGCGCCACCGACTGGGAGCCCTACGCCCAGCAAATGCTGGAGGTGCTCGGAGCCGAACCCACCCTGGTCAACACGGCCGAAGGCTATGCAGAAAAGCCTGCCTACCGCCCCCTGACCAAGTTCGAAAACCGTGGACTGAAGCTGGGCCACGGGGTGTGGGATCTGGTGTTCCGCAAAAAGGCCTGAGGCCTTGATCGCATCGGCCAAGAAAAAACCCGCAGGTCCGAAGGACCGGCGGGCGCAAAGCGCAACGCTGTCATCACGATGCACTACCGGCTCAGGGAGGTAAAGCCGGGCCTTGAATCAAGGCAAGTGCATGGTAGCGCTTTTGTAATACCCCTGCAATTTGTAGCCTTACAGAACGAATGATCGTGTGACTTGCTTCACTCAAAAGAAGCACACGCCAAGCCTCGCACATCGCTGTGGCTGCCTTCTCCCATGCGGCCTTCTCCGTACCGTGCGTCTGGTGGCGACGCCATGGACTAGGCCGCCAAAGAAGCCCGCAAGGCTCAAGCAGCAGCTTCCAGTGAGACAGGAGCGTTTAAGAAATCGGAATCAGGACCCTGAAGACATACTTTTCAGGACGCTAGTTCGAGAAATTGCATAACCGTTCGTGGGCACCGTCCCTGTACGGGAGAACGATGAAACTTGCTTGACTGAGAAGCCACTTCCCGTGTCACGCCAGTTTGTGATTGTCTCGGTTGTCGTCGTTCCTGCGGAGTTTGTCCAGACCAAAGTTGATTGAATCTTGGCTGTGGAGAAAGTCCCTACCCCCGGAATCGTCACAGACTCCAAGCCCATAACCTGACCACTATGGGTGTAGCTGGTGGGGGCCGTCGTTCCGCATGTTTCTGAGTACTGGGTAGTCCAAGTTTCGCCCACAAAAAATGGATTGGGGGCTCCGCCTGAGTATGGACTGAACGTGCATGTCGTCGTTGAGCCGCCAGAAGAGCTGCTGTGAACAGTCGTCAAAGTCTGATGCGAGGCGTTGTGCGTGGAAATGGTTGTGCCAACCGAATAAACCGTCCCGCCCACAGTAACCGAGTTGTTGTTTGGGTCCGTCTCCGTAGATTGAAAGGACCCATCAGCATTGACAGAATCAATGGTGTCCTTCGCAGTCTCATTGATCGTGTTTTGTGAGTTGTCTATTGTTGAGATGCTGTAGACCCGAGAGCTACCGACCACCGGCGTAGCGGCTGTGTATGTGCTTGGTGAAGCGCCCGACCCCTCATTGGAAGAACCAGATGAGCCACCACCGCCGCAGCCAACAAGGCAAGCCGCAAGGGCCACAACGGTCATATACGAATGAAACGGCAAATGGTTCACTTGTCCTCCTGAAGTCGGTGTGTGTAAGCCTTGCTATCTGCACAGGCGTGCCCGAATGCTACGAGGACCACAACGCCCCATGAGCGCCAAGCGGCCCTCAATGGGGGGATGGGGTAGGTAAAGTTTTATGTTGCTACGCAACGGATGACCAGAGGTAATCCCAACTGGAGCTCCAGGTGCGCAATCTCGCAGCCTCGCTGCTAGTGGCCCTGGTCCTGCTGCTATTGGCAGCGAACAGCGCTTTCTAGCCGTCCCCTAGGCCTCCTCGGACATGAACCCTGAGGAAGTCCAACGTTGGGGAAAAGCGTGGGGGAAATGAGAAAAGCCCCAGAATCGCAAGCCATTGATTTGACTGGGATTTTGGGGCTCTCAAGTTCCTGGCGGAGAGGGCGGGATTCGAACCCGCGGTAGGGATTAACCTACACACGCTTTCCAGGCGTGCGACTTAAACCGCTCATCCACCTCTCCGAAGCCCGCTATTGTAGCAAGGTTTCGGGCCATTTCCGAACCAATCAGTTCAAAGGCACCTTCTTGCCTTCTTTGTAGCTATACAGCGTCATGGCCGGGTTCTTGAGTTCGCCGTTCGGTTCGAACATCACCTTGGCGGTCACGCCCTGGTAGTTGGTCTCGACCAGCTTGGGGCCGTACACCTTCGGGTCGACCGAGTTGGCGCGCTTCATGGCATCTACCAGCACCATGGTGGCGTCATACGTGTAGGGTGAATAGACTTGGAACTGCTTGGGGAACTTGGCCTCATAGCGCGCACGCCAGGCCTTGCCGGCAGGCAACTTGTCCAGCGAGGCTCCCCCCACGGCGCACACCACGTTGGCCAGGGTTTTAGCACCACTGGAGAGCTCCATCAGCTTGTCTGTGCAGATGCCGTCACCACCGAACAGGTAGGCCTTGTTCAAACCAAGCTGCTGCATCTGGCGCAGCATCGGGCCGGCTTGCGGGTCCATGCCGCCAAAGAAGATGCCATCGGGCTTCTTGGACTTGATGGCAGTAAGGATGGCGCTGAAGTCCACCGCCTTGTCGTTCGTGTACTGCTGGCTGACCACCTCGATGCCGCGCTCTTTGGCCACCTTGGCAAACACTTCAGAGACGCCCTTGCCGTACGCGGTGCGGTCATCAATGATCGCGACCTTCTTGAGCTTGAGCGTGTCTGCCGCGTAGTTGGCCAGGCCGGCACCCAAAGCCAGGTCGTTGGCCAGCAGACGGAACACGTTCTTGTAGCCCAGCGTGGTCAGCTCGGGGTTGGTGGCCGACGGTGTGACCATGGGCAGACCACATTGGTTGTAGACCTTGGACGCAGGGATCGTCGTACCGGAGTTCAGGTGACCGACCACGCCGTTGACTTTGGCATCACACAGCTTTTGTGCGGCAGCCGTGCCTTGCTTGGGATCGGCGGCGTCGTCTTCGGCCACCAGTTCGAACGTGACCTTCTTGCCGCCAATCGTCAGCTTCTGGGCGTTGAGCTCATCCACGGCCATGCGTGCACCGTTTTCATTGTCCCGGCCGTAGTGCGCCTGGGCGCCGGATACAGGGCCGACATGGCCGATCTTGACCACGGTTTGGGCTTGAGCAGCGGGCGCCGTCAAAGTGGCGACAACAGCAGCAACCAATGCCACGCGCGCTTGAACAGACAGTACAGATCCAGACATCAGGTCTACCTCAAAACTGATTGGTTGGAAACAAACAAGGGGCCGAAGCTCAGCGTTGCCGCAGCTTGGCGATTTCTTGTGTGACAGAGCGGGCCACCACGTCTCGCATGGTGCGGCTGAGTTCTTCGCGCAGGTCGCGCACCAGCGCTTCGCTGTGCTTGGCCAGAATGGGGCCCATGGCCTCTTTCAGGCGGAAGTCCAGCATGCCGTCGATCTGGCGCTGCACATCGGTCAGCACGCGTTGCGCCAACTGGGCTTCGTTGATTTCAGGCAGCACGGGCTCGGCCAGCACAGGCGCGGATGCCGGCAATGCCACCTGCGCAACCTGTGGCGCTGTCCTGGCAGCAGGCTCGGGCGGTGCCACCACGGCATTCAGCACGGGCAGATCGGCCAAGGACACCATCGAAGGATTGCGGACGGACTCCAGCGAAGGCACGACCACCGTGGTCATCGGTGACCAGGTTTCGCGCTGCTGGCTGGTCATCAGGCCGCCCGTCACAATGGGTGCAGCCTCCGGCGTGCCCTGGCTAGGGGCATCTGGTCTCGGGGCACTGTTCAAACCATCACCACGCACCGGCGCTGGCGACAGCAGTTCGATGACCTCGGTCAGCGTCGGCACCTGGGCCGGATTGGGTTGGGCAGCGGCACTCATTCCTTGACCTCATGCGGTTGAACCTGCCAACCCATGGCGGCATAGGCTTTCCAGCGCTGGCGACCCAGTTGCCGGTCATCGGGCGCGCTGCTGACGATGTCGAACAGGCGCGGAAAGCGCTCCATGCCAGCTGGCATCTCCTGGCCCACGTTGACCAGGATGCTGCGCTCGCCCGGCGCGGCAGCCGGATCAACCGACAGCCAGATCGGCGTTTCATGCTGACGCGGCGGCACGGGCTGATTGGGTACAGCCATCACGTGTGGCAGGAACTCCTGGTCATCGAACACCCATAACTGCTTGTCCAGCGTGCGCAGCGTGGCTGCGTCGCCGGTCACGACAACCTGTGCGCCGGCCTTGTAGGCCTTGCGCAGCAGGCGGCAGGCGTACGACAGCTTGTCGCCCACACCGTGATGAAACTCAACCTTGCCCATGCCAGTGCTCACCCTCAGGCTTTTGCAGCGGCTTTGCGGGCCGGCGCTTTGCGAGCGGTCTTGCCTGCCACTTTGCGAGCTGTTTTACCCGCGGTGGCTTTGCCCTGCGCCTTGGCTGTCTTGGCCAACTGGGGCGCAATGGCATCCTTGCCCGCGGCGGCCTGGTTCAGGATGAACTGCGTCAGCAGGCCAACCGGGCGACCTGTCCCGCCCTTGGCGCCACCGGACTTCCAGGCCGAGCCTGCGATATCCAGGTGAGCCCAGCGGTAGGCTTTCGTGAACTTGCTGAGGAACACGGCCGCCGTGATGGCGCCACCTTCGCGTCCCCCCACATTACCCAGATCGGCAAAGTTGCTCTTGAGCGACTCGCCGTACTCTTCGTCCAGTGGCATGCGCCAGGCGGTGTCCAGCGACTGTTGCCCTGCTTCCAGCAAGGCGCCAGCCAGTTGCTCGTCGGCCGAGAACAGGCCGCTGTGCACGTTACCCAGGGCCACCACGCAGGCGCCAGTCAGGGTGGCGATGTCCACCACGGCAGCAGGCTTGAAGCGCTCTGCATACGTCAGGGCATCGCACAGAATCAGGCGGCCTTCGGCGTCGGTATTGAGCACCTCGATGGTCTGGCCAGACATGCTCGTGACCACATCACCCGGCTTGGTCGATGAGCCGCTGGGCATGTTTTCGCAGGTCGGGATCAGGCCGACCAGGTTGATCTTGGGCTTGAGTTCGGCCACGGCGCGGAAGGTGCCCAGCACGCTGGCAGCGCCGCCCATGTCGAACTTCATCTCGTCCATGCCCGCACCGGGCTTGATCGAAATGCCGCCTGTATCGAATGTGATGCCCTTGCCGACCAGCACCACAGGTGCTTGCGAAGCGGCAGCACCCTGGTAGCGCAAGATGATGAAGCGCGGAGGCTGGGCCGAACCGTTGGACACGGACAGGAAGGAGCCCATGCCCAGCTTTTCGATGGCGCGGCGGTCCAGCACCTCAGCCTTGATGTGCTTGAACTCGCGCGACAGGCGCTTGGCTTCGTTGCCCAGATGGGTAGGCGTGCAGTAGTTGCCTGGCAGGTTGCCCAGTTCGCGGCCCAGGGCCACACCCTCGGCCACGGCCTGGCCTTGTGCCAGCCCCGCCTTCACGGCAGCGGCATCCGCCTGGGTGGACACTACCGTCACCTTTTTGAGCGCACCAGCCTTGGACGCGCTGGGCTTGGTGTGGCGGTACACATAAGTGGCATCAGCCACACCCAGTGCCAGGGCCTTGGCATGGTCTGCCGACAGGGCCAGGCCCTTGCCTGACGCCACAGCCACATGCGCGGCACCCAGCTCCTTTACCTGTGCCAAGCCCTTGACCACGGCGGCCTTGTAGGATTTGGGCTTGGCATCTGCCGCAGCCAGCAACACCAGGCGAGCCGCCTTCACGCCTGCAGGACGATGGATATACAGTGCGCGGCCCGCCTTCAGGGCGAAATCATCGGCCGCCACGGCGTCCTTGATCAATTTATCGAGCACTGCATCGCCCGTAACGGCCTGATCGCTGGTCAGAACCAGCAGCAGTGCGTCAGCGTTGACCTGAGACAGAGCGGGCCCTTCGGCCACGGTGGAGCGGTAGTCCATGCAGTGCAAGTCCATAATGGACGGATTGATTTGATCTGACCAATGTTATTCGATTCCTCCGTGCGCCGTGAACTCTGGCGCAGCTTTATCGGCACGCTCGTCGTGCTGCTGACCGTGGTCCTGACCATGGTGCTCATCCGCATCCTGGGCCAGGCCACGAAAGGTGCCTTTGCGCCGGCTGACGTCAGCCTGGTGCTCAGCTACACCGTGATCGGCCAATTGCCCATCCTGATCGCACTGGCTTTGTTCGTGGCCGTGGTGTCCGTGCTCAGCCGTTTGTGGCGCGACAGCGAGATGGTGGTGTGGCAGGCCAGTGGTGCACGGCAGTTCAATTTCGTGGCGCCGCTGCTGCGCATGGCCTGGCCCGTGTTGGCCGTGGTGGCGTTTTCCACGCTGGTGGCCCGCCCCTGGGCCCAAAGCCAGACGCAGGTGCTCAAATACCGCTTCGAGAAGCGCTCGGACATGGCGCGCGTCTCGCCCGGGCAGTTCCAGACGTCCAGCGACGGCAAGCGCGTGTTCTTCATCGACAGCCACAGCGACGGCCAGCACACAGGCAAGAACGTCTTCATGGTGTTGACGGACAAAGGCCAGGAGTCCGTGGTCACGGCGCGTGAAGGGCAATTGCGGGTGGACAAGGAGTCTCGCTACCTGGTGCTCAACCAGGGCGAACGCACCCAAACCGACCTGACGACCGGCGACAAGACGCTGTCGAAGTTCGAGGCCGCGCGCATTCTGGTCGGCGAAGTGGTGGATCCGCAAAAGCTGGCACCGGACGTGCGATCTCTGTCCACACACGCCTTGCTGGGCCTGCACAACAACAAGGACGCGGCGGGTGAACTGAACTGGCGCTTCGGCCTCGTCTGGGCCGCCTTGAACATGGTGCTCGCGGGGCTCAGCCTGGCGGCCGGCAACGCCCGACGCAACAGCAACTGGAATCTCGTTTACGCCCTGCTGGTTTTCGTCGTGTACTTCAACCTGCTGAGCCTCAGCCAGAACTGGGTTGTGCAGGGCAAGCTGGGCTGGCTCACTGGGCTGCTGCTGGTGCATGGCGGCCTGACGCTGGGCGCCTTGGCTGTCATCTGGTGGCGTGATGGTGCCTTGCTGCCCGGGCAATCGGTTGCGCGCAAGACCGGCCCGGCTGCCCGACTCAAGACAAAGGGGAGCCAAGCATGAACACCGTTCGCAGGCTGATCTTCCGATCGGTGATCTCCCACGTGGGCTTCGTCATCCTGGCCTTCTCTGCCCTCTTCTTCTTCATCGACTTCGTTGAAGAACTGCAAGACGTGGGTCGACACCAATACCGTCTGGTCGATGCCCTGTGGACCTGCCTGCTCCTGCAGGGCGCCCACTTTTACGACCTCTTCCCCATCGCCTTGCTGATCGGCAGCATCCTGGCGCTGGCCCGCATGGCGCAAACATCCGAGTTCACCATCTTGCGCACTGGCGGCCTGGGCCCAGGGCGGGCACTGGGCTTGCTGGGTGTGTTGGGCGTATCAGCGGCCATGATCATGGTGTTCGTCGGCAACTGGTACGTGCCCTGGTCGGAAGCGCAACTGGCCCTGCATCGCGCCAAATTCAGTTCCCGGCAAGGGCTGAACCTGGGGCATGGCGGCACCTGGTTGCGTGAGCGCCGGGAAGTCCCCGGATCGGGCTTCCACAACATCACGGTCAATGTGGGCGCAGCCAACAGCCAGGGCGAATTTGCGCACGTTCGGATATTCGAGTTCGATGCGCAAGGACGTTTGATCCGACGTATTGCAGCCGAGAAGGTCCATGTTGAAGCGCTGGGCAATGCCACCGCCAGAGGCTCGATCTGGCACATGGAAAACGTACTGGACACCCGCTGGACATCTCACGACATGGTCGGCGAGCAAGCCGTGCTGGAGGGCAGCAAGATCATTGCCGAGACACGCCCGCTGACCATGGACTGGCAAAGCAGCCTGACGCCGCTGGTGGTCTCCGCCTCCGTGCTGCCACCCGAAACCATGTCTACCGCAGCACTGTGGCGCTACACGCAGCATCTGGCCACCAACGCCCAGGCAGCTCAACGCTACGAGATCGAGTTCTGGAAGAAGACCTTCTACCCGCTGGTCTGCATGGTGATGGTGGCCCTGGCGCTGCCGTTTGCCTACCTGCATGCACGCAGTGGGGGCATGAGCCTCAAGATCTTCGGCGGCATCATGCTGGGCATCAGCTTCGTGCTGATCAACCACATCTCCAGCCACCTGGGCCTGTTGCATCAGTGGCAGCCCTGGTTGGCTGCTGCGGCACCCAGCGCGATCTACCTGCTGCTGTCGATGTCGGCCTTCGTCTGGCTGGTGCGTTATCGCTGACGATGGCATCAAGCCTCCATCACCACAAGAGATACACCTCATGAACCGATCCGGCATCCTGCTGTTTGCCCATGGCGCACGCGACCCGGCCTGGGCTCGCCCCTTCGAAACTGTGGCAGACCGACTGCGTGAACGTGCCGCGGCCAGTGGCGACGAGGTCGAACTCGCCTACCTGGAGTTCATGTCACCCAGCATAGCCAAAGCCGCCTCGGACCTGGTTCGCAAAGGCTGCACCCGTATCACGGTTGTGCCTTTGTTCCTGGGGGCCGGCGGTCATGTGCGCAAGGACATCCCCCAACTGCTCGAAGACATGAGCCGCCAACATCCCGATGTGCGTTGGGTATTGAGCCAGGCTGTCGGCGAGACGGATGTGCTGATCCAAGGCCTCGTGGATGCCGCCTGGCAGCTCGCACAGCCGGAAGACTGATCGGGAGCCATCGTCATGAACCTGCACCAGTTCCGCTTTGTCTATGAGGCTGCACGCCGCAACCTCAATCTGACGGAAACCGCCAAGGCCCTGCACACCTCGCAGCCCGGCATTTCCAAGGCCATCATGGAACTGGAAGAGGAACTGGGCGTAGACATCTTCGTTCGCCACGGCAAACGCCTCAAGCGCGTAACGGAGCCCGGCCAGCAAGTGCTGCAGTCCATCGACATCATCCTGCGCGAACTGGGGAATCTGCGGCGCATTGGCGATGAATACGCCATGCAGGATGCAGGCACCCTGTCGATCGCCACTACGCATACGCAAGCCCGCTACGTGTTGCCGGAGCCGGTCGCGGCCTTGCGCAAGAAGTTCCCGAAGGTGTCGGTCAGCCTGCATCAAGGCACGCCCGAGCAAGTCGCGCAAATGGTGTTGGACGAAACCGCCGACATCGGCCTGGCCACGGAATCGCTCAGCGATTTCTCGGAACTGGTCACCCTGCCCTGCTACGAATGGCAGCACGTGGTGGTGATGCCGGCCTCGCATCCGCTGACGCAGGTACCACGCCTCACGCTGGAGCAACTGGCCGCCGAGCCGCTGATCTCGTATCACCCGTCATTCACGGGCCGCAAGCGCATCGACCAGGCCTTTGCCCAGCGAGGCCTGACGCCCAATGTGGTGCTGGAAGCCATCGATGCCGACGTGATCAAGACCTACACCCGTCTGGGCCTGGGCATAGGGCTGGTGGCGGAGATGGCCGTCAAGGACGACCCGATGATGAGCACACCGGGCAGCGAACTGGTCTGGCGCCCTGTAGGCCATCTGTTCGGGCCCAATATGGCGCGCCTGGCTTTCAAGCGCGGCGCCTATCTGCGTCAGTTCGTGCTGGCGTTTGCCGAGCTGATCTCGGATCGATTGACGCGCGCCTTGATCATGCAGGCCATGCAATCGCCCAACAACCACCAGGGCGACGGCGATTACGGTTTGTAAGTGGCCCCATAGCGGCCCGCAGGCCAGCTCAACCCTGGCGATCAGGGGGCTGCGGGGCCTGCAGATCCTCAAGGTGCAGATCCAGGCTGATGCTGGGGCTGACCTCCGGTTGAGCCTTGATCGGGCGCGTTGCCATCAAGGGCTCGATGATGGCGTTGTGGCGCACAGGCTCAGCCGGCTCAACGCCCGAGACATCGGTAACCGGCAAGAGCAGGTCCACGCTGTGGCGATCGCCCGTGTCGCGCTCAGCCAGATCGCGCGCCACGGCGTAGAGAAACAGCAGTTCGCGATAGGCAGGC
>NZ_SCTN01000151.1 GCF_004297345.1 Aquabacterium sp.
GTGCCAATCTGCCGTGAACGCCAGCGTTTGTTGGCCGGCAGATCACTCAGATCAGGCCGATGCCCCTCTCGGGTATGGATCACCAGCATGCCCACTTGCCGCGCCACAGCCAGCAAGGCCTTGATCGGCTCGATCGGTGCTCGCGTGGCCGAGATGTCATAGCCCATCTTGTCCACATAGCCACCCACACCGCAGAAGTCCGTCTGCATGTCGATGATGATCAGCGCCGTGTTCGAGGGCTTGAGATCGCCGTTGTACGGCCAGGCATAAGGTTGCGCATCAACATAAGTCGTCATGGACACTCCTTCAACGGGACACACCCAACTCCATCGGCGCACCTTGCAGTGAACGCTTGGGGCTGCAGGTCCACACCAGAATCAACAAGGTCAAGGCATAGGGCATGGCATTGAACAGGTGGTAGCCCCAGCCGATGCCCACAGATTGCAGCGCCGGGCCCAAGGCGCCCGCACCGCCAAACAACAAGGCCGCGCCAAGACAGGCCAGCGGCCGCCAGCGCGCAAAGATGACCAAGGCCACAGCAATCAGGCCCTGCCCGCTGGACAAGCCTTCGTTCCAGCTGCCTGGGTAGTACAGCGACAAGGATGCCCCGCCTAGCCCGGCGATGAAACCGCCCGCCATCGTGGCCAGCACGCGCACCGTGTTGACCGAGTAACCCAAGGCCCGAGCGGCATCGCTGCTGTCGCCGGCCATGCGCACGATCAGACCCCAACGTGTATCGGCCAACGCCCAAGACAAGAGCACGGCCAGCGCCACGCCAATGGGGAACAAGGCATTGATGCGCAAGGCCGCCTGGACCTGCGACGAATCACTCCACATGCCCAGCTCCAACGAGGGAATCTGTGCGGCCTGCGGCTGGATCAAGGGCTTGCCCAGATAAAAGGCCAGACCGGCACCCAACAGCATCAAGGCGATGCCGGTGGCAATGTCATTCACACGAGGCAGGGAGCACAGGAGCCCGTGCAACATGGCCAGCAAGGCACCGGCCAGACCGGCCAGCAACACCCCGGCCCAGGGCGACCCGGTGAGATAGCTGCCAGCAAAGCCCGCCATGGCAGACAGCACCAGCACGCCCTCCAGCCCCAGATTGATGCGCCCGGACTTCTCGGTCAGACACTCGCCCAGGCTCACGAACAGGAAGGGCGTCCCCACACGGATGGCCCCACCCAGCACGGCAATGGCCACATCGGACCACATGGATACATCGCTCATGCGGCCTCCTTGCTGGCGGCGTCCATGGCCGCCTGTTCACGCGCCAGGCGAGCCCGGCTGGTTTCATGCGCGACCCGCTCAGCACGCTCCGCCCTGCGCACACCTTGCCTCGTCATCCACTCACCCATGCGACCACTCAGCGCTTCACTGGCCAGAATCAGCACGAAGGCAAAGCCTTGCAGCACCAGCACGGAGGCATCTGGCAGATCAAGTCGCCGCTGCAGCAAGCTGCCTGCCGACCCAAAGCCGCCAAACAGGATAGCCACAGGGATCACGGCAAACGGGTTGTGCCGCGCCACGAAGGACACCAGGATGCCCGTGTAGCCCAAGCCCGCAATCAGGGCGGCATTGGCATTGGTGTGCACAGCCGCCACTTCGACACCACCAGCTAGGCCGGCGCAGCCACCGCCCAAGGCGCAAGCCGTGATGATCAGACGGTGACTGGGCAAGCCAACCAGACGTGCGGCACGTGCGTTGCCCCCCACCACGCGTGTGGCAAAACCATGGGTAGAGCCAAACAACCAGAAGCCCGCAACCAGGCATGCAAGCGCGCCCCATACCAGCCCCCAGTGCACCTCATAACCAGGCATCAGGCCCAACAAGTTGCTCTCAGCCAAAGGCAGGGTAGACGGCTTGTTCAAGCTGCTGGGATCCCGCATCGGGCCCTCCACAAAATGCTTGAACAGCCCAATAGCCAGATAGCTCATCAGCAAGGAGCTGATGGTTTCATTCACCCCGCGGAACTGGCGCAGCACACCTGCCAGCGCTATCCACGCGCCGCCAACCAGGGCGCTGGCCAGCAACACAAGCACGGTGCCACTCACACCTGCTGGGGGAGTGAACAGGTACGGCAGGCCGGCACACGCCAGCCCGCCCAGTACCAATGCGCCCTCACCACCAATGACCATCAGGCCTGCGCGCTGCGGGATCGCCACGCACAAGGCCGTCAGCATCAGCGGCGCGGCGCGCTGCAGGGTGTTCTGCCACGAGAAGGCATCACCGAACGCCCCCTTGAACAGCAACACCCAGGTTTCGGTCGGGCTGGTGCCACCAAGCCACACAAAGCCGCCAAACAGCAGTACCGCGCCAGCCAGAGCCAGCACCGGCAACACCACGCTGTCAAACACCACGGCCACGCGCGAATCGCTCATGGTCACTCCTTTTCCAACCGTCAGACAGGACCCACGCGGATCAGACCTTGCCGATCACGCCTTCCACCAGGTAGTTCATGCCTTCCAGTGCGGGGTCGATCTGTTTCATCGTGGTGCCCTTGGCAATCACGACCTTGCCTGTGTTGTCCTTGATCTCTCCCTTGAAGATCTCGAACTCGTCCTTGAGCATGGCAGCCTTGATGGCATCGGCCTGCTTGCGCGCACCTTCTGGCACCATGGCGCCGTAAGGCGAGGTCTTGACGAAGCCCTCCTTCAAGCCGCCGCGCAGGAAGTTGGGGTGCGGCTTGCCGGTACGGGCCGCGTCCACGATCTGCTTGTAAGGCGTCACCCAGTTCCACTCGGCACCGGTGAGGTAGGCGTTGGGGGCCAGCTTGGCTTGCGATGCGTGGTAGCCGCAGACGTACTTGCCGCGCTTGGCTGCTGTCTCGACGATGACCTTGGGGCCGTCCACGTGCATGGTGAAGACATCCACGCCCTGATCAGCCAGGCTGTTGGTGGCCTCAGCCTCCTTCACCGGCATGGACCAGTCACCCGTGAAGATGACCGAGCAGGTGATGTCCGGGTGCACCGAGCG
>NZ_SCTN01000618.1 GCF_004297345.1 Aquabacterium sp.
CAAGCCCGGCGCCATCTTGTTCGATGAACAGGGGAAAACATGCCGGGTGACTTGGGTATCCGATATTGAGACACCGCCATCGGCTTATGCTCTCCGCTTCCGGGACGGCGCGTCGATCCTTGCCTGTGCTGATCACCAGTGGGTTACCTGGACGTATGCGGAACGTAAGGCGCTTCTGCGCAGTCCGTATGAAGACAAGCATGTTTTTCCACGGGACTGGCCACGGTGGAAATTGCGCCGCATTTGCGGCACGCAACCCAGTGAATCACGCATCCGCCCAGCGCTTGCATTGATCGCATCCGGGCTGTCAATCCGGAAAGCGGCTGTCCGGGCCGGTATTTGCCGGTCATCGCTTAAGGTTCATCTTGCCGCTGCGAAGTATGTCAGGCGAACGCCGATCATTTACGAAGACTCTCCCGGCCCACGAGTCCGCACCACCTCTGAAATCGCAGCTACTCTGCTGCAGCCGACCGCGCGCGCGGATCTGAATCACTGCATTCCGAACTGTCTGCCGCTTGACCTGCCGCGCGTTCGCCTGCCGATTCCGCCTTATACGCTCGGCGCGTGGCTCGGAGACGGCGGGTCGCATGGCGCTGCGATCACGCAACATGAACCTGATCAGGCGAGCCTGATCAAAAACATAGAACGCGATGGATTCGAATGCAGGATGCACAGCCATCCTCAGAATTTCGGCATTCTTGGATTGCAAATCCTGCTCAGAACCACTGGACTTTTGCGGAATAAACACATACCGCCGCTATACCTCAGAGCTTCAATACCGCAGAGACTTGCGTTGCTTCAAGGTCTGATGGACACCGACGGAGGCATAGAGCGAGCCTCGACTGCGAGTTTCTCCAACACAAATCTGAATCTGGCCGACGGCGTTTACGAGCTGGTTTGCAGTCTCGGAATGAAAGCCACGCGGGAACAACGGAAAACCAGCGGGAATTACGATTCACACCGGGTGACATTCACCCCGACGATGCAGGTTTTCCGGCTTCCCCGCAAAGCTGACCGGATTTCATTCTCCTGCTCGCAGCAGATGCGCCGTCGCCACCGCATGATTGAAGCGGCTGAGCCGATTGAGTTGCCTGGCCCGATGAGATGTATCACCGTCGATTCGCCAAACAGCATGTACCTTGCCGGACGTGCCATGATTCCGACTCACAACACGCGCGTGGGCGCCGAAACAGTCCGCGAATGGGCGCGTGATCCCTCGGAACGCATTCTCATGATTGCACCTACGGCATCGGATGTCCGTGATGTCATGATTGAAGGTCCGTCTGGTTTGATGAGCTGCTACCCGCCCGGACAGCGGCCCGTTTATTATCCGACGCGCCATCTGGTGCAGTTTCCATCCGGGGCTGTCGGGATCACGCGGTCAGCGGATGTCCCCGAGCGATTGCGCGGGCCGCAGTTTCGCAAATTCTGGTTTGACGAATTGTGCGCGACCGAACAGCCGCAGGAGGCCTGGGACCAGGTGCAGTTCGGTTTCCGCGTGCCCGGCCCGCATCTGCGCGGCATCATCACCACTACACCAAAACCGCTCAAAATCCTGAAAGCCATCCTTGCCAATCCCCGCACCGTCGTCACACGCGGATCATCAGATGAGAACCGCGCCAATCTGTCGGCTGATTTCATCGCGGACGTAATTGATCCCTACAGGGGCACGAGACTGGGCCGCCAGGAGATCGAAGCTGAACTGCTCGAGGACATACCCGGCGCCCTGTGGACCCGCAAGCTGCTGGACGCGACGCGCATCAAAGAGGCCGATATCAACTGGCACCGCATCGTGCGGACCATCATAGCCATCGACCCGGCAGTAACGCATCTGGAATCTTCTGACCTGACAGGCATTATCATGGCAATGCTCACCGAATCCAGACATGTGATTATATTTCGGGACTTGTCCTGCCGGGAAAGCGCACTGGGATGGGCTAAGATTGCAATTGCAGCTTACCGGACAAGGCGTCTCGACAAGATCGTAGCCGAAGTGAATAACGGCGGGGATCTGGTGGAAGCGAATCTGCGGACGATCGAGCCGAATGTATCGTACGGGAAAGTATGGGCCAGCCGGGGGAAACACATCAGAGCGGAACCGGTGGCAAGTCTCTATGAGCAGGGCCGGGTGCATCACGTCGAAGGCCTGGGGGATCTGGAAGATGAGCTTTGCTCCTGGACGCCGCAGTCGAATGATCCATCTCCCAACCGGCTGGATGCGATGGTGTGGGCGGTGACGGAACTGCTGGTGCAGAATGAGGAGATCACATTGCAGCGGCAGTTTGCGGAGCCGTACCGGATCGGCATATGACGCAGATTGAGCGTGTGCTCCGGGCTATCCGGCGCATGGATATTTTCACGGCCGCGGATGTTCAGAGCGCAACGGGTCTGCCGAGCAATGCT
>NZ_SCTN01000152.1 GCF_004297345.1 Aquabacterium sp.
ACTTCCAGCACCTTGTCGATCCACTTCACGGGCACGATCTCGATCTGGCTCTTCACGTTCTCGGGGATCTCAGCCAGGTCCTTCACGTTCTCTTCAGGGATCAGCACGGTCTTGATGCCACCACGGTGTGCAGCCAGCAGCTTCTCTTTTAAGCCACCAATCGCCGTGACTTCACCACGCAGGGTGATTTCACCCGTCATGGCCACGTCAGCACGCACCGGGATACCCGTGAGCGCCGACACAAAAGCCGTGGTCATGGCGGCACCAGCGGACGGGCCGTCCTTCGGTGTGGCGCCATCAGGCACGTGGATGTGGATATCGCGCTTCTCGAACAGATCGTCGGTGATGCCCAGGCGGCGAGCGCGTGAACGCACCACCGAACGAGCTGCCTCGACGGACTCCTTCATCACATCGCCCAGTTGCCCGGTGCGGATGATGTTGCCCTTGCCAGGCATGATCGCGGCTTCGATGGTCAGCAGATCGCCGCCCACTTCCGTCCATGCCAGACCAACGACCTGACCGACCTGGTTGTCCTTCGTGGCTTCGCCGTAGCTGTACTTGCGCACGCCCAGGAAGTCATTGAGGTTCTCGTCAGTGACGACCACCTTCTCGGTGTACTGCTTGAGTGCAAAGCCCTTGATCACCTTGCGGCAAATCTTGGAGACTTCGCGTTCCAGCGAGCGCACACCGGCTTCACGGGTGTAGTAGCGGATGATGCCGCGGATGGCGCTTTCAGCGACTTCCAGCTCGCCGTCCTTCACACCGTTGTTCTTGATCTGCTTGGGCAGCAGATACGTTTGAACGATGTGCACCTTCTCGTCTTCGGTGTAGCCGGCCAGGCGAATCACTTCCATCCGGTCCAGCAGGGCTGGCGGAATGTTCAGCGAGTTCGAGGTCGCCACGAACATCACATCCGACAGATCGAAGTCGACTTCGATGTAGTGATCGCCGAAGGTGTGGTTCTGCTCAGGGTCGAGCACTTCCAGCAGCGCCGATGAAGGATCGCCACGGAAGTCCATGCCCAACTTGTCGATCTCGTCAAGCAGGAACAGCGGGTTGCGCACACCGACCTTGCCCAGGCTCTGCAGCACCTTGCCCGGCATCGAGCCGATGTAGGTACGGCGGTGGCCACGGATCTCGGCTTCGTCACGCACGCCGCCCAGGGCCATGCGCACGAACTTGCGGCCGGTCGCACGGGCGATCGACTGACCCAGCGAGGTCTTGCCGACGCCGGGAGGGCCAACCAGGCACAGGATGGGCGCCTTGACCTTGTCCACGCGTTGTTGCACAGCAAGATACTCAAGGATGCGTTCCTTGACCTTGTCCAGACCATAGTGCTCTTCGTTCAGCACGGTCTCGGCCAGAGTCAGGTCATGTTTGACCTTGGACTTCTTGCTCCAGGGCAGGCCAACCAGCGTATCGATGTAGTTGCGCACCACGGTGGCTTCTGCCGACATGGGCGACATCAACTTGAGCTTCTTGAACTCGGCATCGACCTTCTTGCGTGCCTCTTTGGGCATGCGAGCGGCTTCGATCTTCTTGGCGATTTCTTCGAGGTCTGCGCCCTCTTCGCCTTCACCCAGTTCTTTCTGGATGGCCTTGACCTGTTCGTTCAGGTAGTACTCGCGCTGCGACTTCTCCATCTGGCGCTTGACGCGACCACGGATGCGCTTTTCAACCTGCAGGATGTCGACTTCATGCTCGAGTTGTTCCAGCAGCTTTTCCAGGCGGCCGGACACCGAGAACAGATCCAGCACAGACTGCTTGGCTTCCAGCTTCAGCGGCAGATGCGCGGCGATGGTGTCAGCCAGACGGCCAGCGTCATCGATACCGGAGATCGACGTGAGGATTTCAGGCGGGATCTTCTTGTTGAGCTTGACGTACTGGTCAAACTGTTGCGTCACCGCGCGGCGCAGCGCTTCAACTTCGGGCGTGATATTGCCTTCGGGTTGAACCGGCACCACATCAGCGGTGAAGTACTCGTTTTCGTCGTGGATGGCCGACGTATTGGCACGTTGAACGCCTTCAACCAGCACCTTCACGGTACCGTCGGGCAGCTTCAACATCTGCAGGATGCTGGAGACGCAACCGATGTCGAACATGTCTTCCGCTTTGGGCTCGTCCTTGCCGGCAGCCTTCTGGGCTACCAGCATGATTTGCCGGCCAGCTTCCATCGCGGCTTCGAGCGCCTTGATGGACTTGGGGCGACCCACGAACAACGGGATCACCATGTGCGGAAAGACCACGACATCGCGCAGCGGCAGCAGCGGCAGCGTGATGGGATCGGAGGGAAGGATGGGGTGTCCAGACATATTGGGCTCACTTTCTCTGATACCCACATGGGGCTTCAGCGATAAAACACAAGGGCACCGTGAAAACCTTGGATCACAGGGTCTTCAGCGGTGCCCGTCAGAGCTGAACTTCAAGAGTTCGCTCAGGCACTGGCCTTAGCCTGTTCCCGATACACCAACAAGGGCTTGGCGTTCTCTTCGATGGTGGACTCATCCAGGACCACCTTTTGCACTCCTTCCTGGGTAGGCAATTCGAACATCGTGTCTAGCAAGGACTGTTCAAGGATGGAGCGCAGACCACGTGCGCCGGTCTTGCGAGCCAAGGCCTTGCGGGCGATGGCAGACAGGGCCTGCGGACGGATTTCCAACTCAACGCCATCCATGCTCAGCAGTTGCTGGTATTGCTTGAGAAGCGCGTTCTTGGGTTCGGTCAGGATACGCACCAGCGCATCCTCGGTCAATTCGCCCAATGTGGCCACAACGGGCAAACGGCCAACCAGCTCGGGGATGATGCCGAACTTGATCAGATCCTCGGGCTCGACCTCGCGGAAGACTTCGGAGAGTTTCTTTTCTTCCTTGCTCTGCACGGAAGCGCCAAAACCGATGCCGGATTTCACCGAGCGGTTCTGGATGACCTTTTCCAGGCCATCGAAAGCGCCGCCACAGATGAACAGGATGTTGGTCGTGTCGATCTGCAGGAAGTCCTGATTGGGGTGCTTGCGGCCACCTTGTGGCGGCACCGAAGCCATCGTGCCTTCGATCAGCTTCAGCAAAGCCTGCTGCACGCCCTCACCCGACACGTCACGCGTGATGGAGGGGTTGTCAGACTTGCGCGAGATCTTGTCGATTTCGTCGATGTAGACGATGCCACGCTGGGCCTTCTCGACCTCGTAGTTGCAGTTCTGCAGCAGCTTCTGGATGATGTTTTCGACGTCTTCGCCCACATAACCGGCTTCGGTCAGCGTGGTGGCGTCGGCGATCACGAAAGGCACGTTCAGCAGGCGGGCGAGCGTCTGGGCCAGCAGCGTCTTGCCGGAGCCAGTAGGCCCGATCAGCAGGATATTGCTCTTGGCCAGTTCGATATCGGGCTTCTTGTTCTCGCCCGTACCCATGTGCTTGAGCCGCTTGTAGTGGTTGTAGACCGCCACAGACAGCGTGCGCTTGGCCGTGTCCTGGCCGATCACATACTGGTCCAGGCTGGCCTTGATTTCACCGGGCGTGGGCAGATCACTGCGCGCAGGGCGAGACTGTTCAGCCTCGGCGGCAACCTCATCACGGATGATGTCGTTGCACAGTTCGATGCACTCGTCGCAGATGAAGACCGACGGGCCGGCGATGAGCTTCTTGACCTCGTGCTGGCTCTTTCCGCAGAAGGAGCAGTACAAGATTTTTTCGCTGGAAGAGCCTTTTTTCTCGGGCATGGTGCAGGCCTGTCAAAGAGTCGGCAAGGTGGTTGAGGACATGATAAGACAAATGCTCCCGCGTCAATCCCGTAGAACTGCCCCATCTTGGCGCGGCTTTTTTGCCACTTTGGGGTCAATCCGGGGACCAGCGGGGCTCGCCTGTCAGATCACTGTCGCTTGTCCAGCACCTTGTCGATGAGTCCGTAAGTGGCGGCCTCATCGGCCGACATGTAGTAGTCGCGTTCGGTATCGTTCTGGATTTTTTCCAGAGGCTGACCGGAACGCTCGGCCAGGATACGGTTGAGTTGCTCGCGGGTCTTGAGGATCTCGCGGGCGTGGATTTCGATGTCCGTGGCCTGCC
>NZ_SCTN01000153.1 GCF_004297345.1 Aquabacterium sp.
AGTACGGCGTGGACTACAAGTGCAACCCGACCTGGGGCCGTGCCATCCGCAACTACATGTCGGTGATGTGGAAGCACTCCTTCCCTTCTGCACAACAAGCACCCCAATCCAATGCTGGAGCAGGTCATGCTTGATGCCCTGCTCTCCCGCCTGAATCGCTGGGCACTGAAACACATCGGCCGTGACTGGCTGGACTACGTCGCCAGCAACACCATGACGGACTTCAACCGTCGCTGGAATGACTTCATCTGGACTTACGACCTGCAGGCCATCGTTGTTGGCATCAAGGACGAAGCGCCAGGCGTCAAGACGCTGACGCTGATGCCCAATCAACTGTGGAAGAGCGCCGAACCAGGGCAGTACATCGCGCTGAACGCCAGCATCAATGGCGAGGCTGTCAGCCGCTATTACAGTCTGTCGCCCATGGAGGACGACTGCTTCACCATCACCGTCAAACGCGTGAGTGGCGGCAAGGTCTCCAACTGGGTGCACGATCAGGTCAAGCCTGGCATGGTGCTCAGCATTGGCCAACCACAGGGCCACTTCTGCTATCGCCAGCAATCGAAAATCCTGTTCATCAGCGCGGGCGCCGGCATCACCCCGGCCTACTCGATGCTCAAGGCCCTGATGGCCTATCACATCCGCCCGGACATGGCGATGTATGTGCAGTTCGCCGCCGCGCAGGACGTGATCTTCAAAGACACGCTGCAACGCTGGCGCAGCGAAGGCCTGGCCCTGACCACCGCGCTGAGTCGCCCCACGTCAGAAGACAAAGCGTCCGGCAAGTTTGCCGCCACGCTGGACGTCAGCAACATCGACACGCTGATCCCCGACTTCCGCGAGCGCGACATCTATCTGTGCGGCCCACAAGGCTTCATGGACAAGGTGGTCAACATCCTCAAGGAAAAGGGCTACGACCTGGGCAAGCTCGACAGCGAACGCTTTGTGGCGCATGAGATCAAGCCTTTGACGCCCGAGGACTTCAAGGCCGCGCAGGCCGAGATCTACTTCCGTCATCTGGACCGCCGCGTGCAGTTGACGGAAGAAGACCAGGGCTTGAGCCTGATGCAGATCGCCGAGCGCCATCAGGTGCCCGTGGAGACGGGTTGCCGCCAAGGCATGTGTGGCACTTGCAAGCTGACACTCAGAGAAGGCGACGTCGTCGGCAATATGCTGGGAAATGCGGTGTATCTTTGCACCGCTTTCCCCGCGTCGAACAAATTGGTGCTCGACGCCTGATGGCGCTTGCGGGCGCCGGTTGACGTACTTCAAGGTTTAGTCATGCTTCTGCCCTTGCGCATGCTGTTGTTATGCGTGCACTTCGTTCTGGCCAGCATCCTCGGTTTGCTGGTGAGCGTTTGCCGCCCATTCAATCCCGACAACAGCCGCATCGCGGCGCGCTTCTACGCGGTGCCGGCCACGTTCATCATGGGCATGAAGATGCGCCTTGATATCGATGGTGTGCTCAAGCACAAGCGACCAGCTGTGATCGTGGCCAACCACTTGTCGAACTACGACCTGTTCGTGTTCGGACATGCCGTGCCACCGCGTACTGTGACCCTGGGCAAGACCAGCCTGAAATGGATCCCGTTCTTCGGGCAGCTCTATTGGCTGGCGGGCAATGTGCTTATCGAGCGCGGCAATGCCGTTCAGGCCAAGAAGGCCATGATGACGACCACGGACACGCTGCAGCACAAGGACATGACGATCTGGGTGTTTGCCGAAGGCACGCGCGGGCACGGCAAAGGCTTGGCCCCCCTCAAAAAGGGCGCATTCCAGATGGCGATCAACGCGGGCGTGCCCATCATCCCGCTGTGCGGCAACAACTACGTGCGCGGCATGAACCTCAATCGCTTGCGAGGTGGCACGGTGGTCATGCGGGCACTGGAGCCCATCCCCACTGCTGGCTTGACGCTGGACGACATGCCCGAGCTGATGGCCACGTGCCAGGCTCGCATGAAGGCCTGCATCGACGAACTGGACCGTGAAGCCGGCACCACTGCACCACAAGCATGAGCGAGCCGCAGGAAAACAGCCAGGCGCAACGCATCGCCTTGCTGACGGGCCTGTACACCGCGCAAGGCATCCCCTTTGGTTTCTTCACGCTGGCTTTGCCGGTGCTGATGCGTGATGCAGGCTGGTCGCTCACATCCATCGGCTTTTTGCAGTTCCTGGCCTTGCCTTGGGGCATCAAGTTCCTGTGGGCACCGGCGCTGGATCACCATGGCTCGCGCCGCGGCTGGTTGATGTTCTTCCAATGTGCGGCCTGCCTGATGGCACTGATCCTGTCGCAACTGGATCTGAAGGCTGGCAGTCTGATCCTGTTTGGCGCGGTCTTTCTGTTCAATCTGCTCGCGGCCTCTCAGGACATCGTCACCGATGGCCTGGCCGTGCGTTTGCTGGGTGCCAAGGAGCGCGGCCTGGCCAATGCCATTCAAGTGGGCGCATACCGTTTGGGCATGATCCTGGGTGGTGGCTTGCTGCTGTGGATCTTTTCCCATGAGGGATGGCAGGTCATGTTCCTGTGCATGGCCGGCTTGCTGGGGCTGACCATCCTGCCCGTGCTGCCCCTCAAAGAGCCCCCAAGGCATACCGCGCCATCCAACCGGCCGCAAGGCATGGCGCTGGTGATCGGCTGGCTGCATCGCGCCCTGGCGCCTGGCATGCTGACCTTCTTTGGTCTGATCCTGTGCTTCCGCTTTGGTGACCAGATTCTGAATTCGCTGCTGCCGCCCTTCCTGCTGGACCATGGCGTGAGCAAAAGCACCATCGCCTTGATGAAAGGCGGTGTGGGTTCAGCCACCAGCTTGCTGGGCGCCAGCATCGGCGGCTGGCTGGTCTACCAATTGGGGCGGCGCAAGGCCATGTTGTTGGCCGGCCTCTCTCAGGCTGCCGGGTTCGGTCTCTATGTCGCGGTTGCCTTCCAGATGGGTGGCGTCGAGCTGCTATGGGCGGCCACCGTGCTGGAGGGCATTGTGGGCACCATGGCCACGGTTGCGCTGTTCACGCTGATGATGGATGCATCCGACCCCGAGCATGCGGGTACCGACTACACGCTGCTGGCCAGTGTGGTGGTGGCGGTCAGCAGCCTGGGCAGCCTGGCTGGCGGCGTGCTGGGCGACAAGCTGGGCTATGGCACGACATTCCTGATCGCAACCTGCCTAGCGGTGGCTGGCACCTTGTTTGTGGTGTGGTGGCTCGACCGTCACCCCACCAATGAACGCATTGCCGAGGCCTGGCGCTAAGCTCAGCCGTTGGGTGCAGCGATCTTGCTCAGCGGGTTCATCGCCTGAGACTGCTTGGGCATTGGGCCGCCAGTCAGATCGGGCTGCGCCCCATCCCAGCTTGGCTCGGGAATCGAATCGAACACCTGGCGCAGGCGTTGACCCCAGGTCGTGCGAATCATGCGGAAATAGGCATTGCTTTCATCGATGTTGATGAGCTGATCGACCTTCAAGGCATCGGCGTCATACACCATCAGATCCAGCGGCAGGCCGACCGACAGATTGGACTTGAGCGTCGAATCCATCGAGATCAGCGCGCACTTGGCAGCTTCCTGCAATGGCGTATCGGGCGTGACCACGCGGTCGATCACTGGCTTGCCGTACTTGGATTCGCCGATCTGGAAGTAGCAAACGCCGTCAATGCCGGCTTCGACAAAGTTGCCAGCAGCATAGACGTTGAACAGGCGCATGGTCTCGCCCTTGATCTGACCGCCGATGATGAGACTGCAGTTGAAGTCGATGCCGTGCTTCTTCAATGCCTCGGCATCGCGCGCATGGACCTTGCGCACGGCGCTGCCCACAATGCGGGCCACATCGAACAGGCTTTTGGCAGTCCAGATCGTGCACGGCTCGCCATCCGAGCCCTCGATGGTCTCGCTGCCCAGCAGTTGCTTGACGGCCTGCGTGATGGCCAGATTGCCAGCAGACAGCAGCACGAGCACACGCTCACCGGCCTTTTCATACACCGTCATCTTGCGGAAGGTGCTGATCTGGTCCATGCCCGCGTTGGTGCGCGAGTCAGACAGGAAAACGAGTCCGGCATTGAGCCGCATGGCCACACAGTAGGTCATGATGTGATCACCGATTTGAGTTTGTACAGCGCGTCCAGCGCTTCACGAGGGGTCAGGGTATCCGGGTCGATGCTGGCCAGCAAGCTCAAAGTTTGCGCTTCGGCAGGCGTCAGCGTTTCGCCTTGTGCATCAGCAAGTACCGCGCCACCTCGGGCAGCGGCGTTGGCTGCCAGTTCATCGAGATTGATACCGCCAGGTGCTTCAACCTGGGCAAACAGGTCTATCTGGTCTTCGGCATGGCGCTGCTGGGCTTCGAGCGATTCCAGCGTTGCACGCGCCTGGCGGATCAGCGAGTGCGGCATGCCGGCCAGGCGGGCCACCTGCACACCGTAGCTGCGGCTGGCAGGGCCATGTTGCAGCTCGTGCAGGAAAATGATGTCGTCGCCCGACTCGGCCACACCCACGTGCACGTTCAAGGCGCGAGGATGCTTTTCTGGTAGCGCCGTCAGCTCGAAGTAGTGGGTGGCGAACAGGCAGAAGGACTTGTTCTTGTCGTGCAGATGGCTGGCGATGGCACCAGCCAGGGCCAGCCCGTCAAACGTGGACGTACCACGCCCGATCTCGTCCATCAGCACGAGGGAGTGCTCTGTGGCCGTGTGCACGATGGCGGCGGCTTCGGTCATCTCCATCATGAAGGTCGATTGCGCGTTGGCCAGATCGTCAGCCGCCCCGATGCGGGTGTGGATGGCATCAATCGGGCCGATGCGGCAGGACGCCGCCGGCACGTATGAACCCATGGCCGCCAGCAACACGATCAGCGCCACCTGGCGCATGAAGGTCGATTTACCGCCCATGTTGGGGCCGGTCACGATCATCATGCGGCGGTTGGCGTCGAAGCGGCAATCATTGGGGATGAAGGCGGCGCCGCTGGTTTCCATCAAGCGGGCCTCGACCACGGGATGGCGACCCTTTTCAATTTCGATGCAAGGATGCGGGCTGAAATCGGGACGAGCCCAGCCCAAGGTAGCAGCGCGCTCGGCCAGCGCGGCCAGGCCATCCAGCGTGGACAAGGCGCGCGCCAGGGCGCCGAGCACGGCGATGTGAGATTGCAGGAAATCGATCAGCTGATCGAAGAGGAACTTCTCGCGCGCCAGCGCACGGTCTTGCGCCGACAAGGCCTTGTCTTCAAAGGCCTTGAGTTCAGGCGTGATGAAGCGCTCGGCGTTCTTGAGGGTCTGGCGGCGCTGGTAATCCAGCGGCACCTTCTCGGCCTGGCTCTGGGTGACTTCGATGTAGAAGCCGTGCACCTTGTTGTACTGCACGCGCAGGTTGTGGATGCCGGTGCGCTCGCGCTCGCGCACCTCCAACTCCAGCAGGAAGGCATCGCAGTTCTGCGAGATGGCGCGCAGCTCGTCCAGATCGGCGTCAAAGCCTGTAGCGATCACGCCGCCATCACGCAAGAGCACGGCAGGCGTTTCCATCAGCATGGCTTGCAGTTGCTGGGCAATGCCGGCATCAGGCTGCAAGGCGGTGTGCAACTGGGCCAGCAAGGGGGCGTCGTGAGGTACACGCTCGCGCAACTGCGGCAAGGTTAGCAAGGTGTCGCGCAGGCCGGCGAGTTCACGCGGACGCACCTGGCGCAAAGCCACGCGGGCGGTGATGCGCTCCACATCGCTCATCTGGCGCAGGGCTTCGCGCACGGATTCGTAACCCTGCTCCATCGCGGGCGGTGTCAGCAGGCAGGCGATGGCGTCGTGGCGAGCACGGGCTGTGGCGCGATCACGCAGCGGCTGCGTCATCCATTGGCGCAAGGCACGGCTGCCCATGCCGGTGCGGCAGGTATCCAGCAGCGACAACAGCGTGGGCGAGTCTTCGCCGCGCAAGGTCTGTGTGAGTTCGAGATTGCGCAGGGTGGCCGGAGGCAGGTCCAGCAGGTCAGTCGTGCGAGGCACTTCCAGCGAGGCCACGTGCGACAACGCCCTGCCCTGCGTGTGTTCGGCAAAGCTCAGCAAGGCGGCTGCGGCAGCATGTGCCAGGCTCAGGTCTTGTGCGCCATAAGCTTGCAGGCTACTGACCTGCAATTGCTCGCACAGCTTGCGCAGGCCCAGGCCCGGGTCGAACTGCCATGTGGGGCGGCTGGTCATCGCCACGCTCTTGCTGCTTTGCGTCAGCATGGGCTGCAGCGTGGGCGGAATGCGCTCGCGATCAAACAGGATTTCAGCGGGTTGCAGGCGGGCCAGCCAGCCGGCCAGATCACGCTCGGTGCACTCGGTCAGGCCCAGCTTGCCGCTGGACAGGCCCAGCCAGGCCAGCGCACAGGGCACGGCATGCTCTGCATGGCGGCCGCGCTTGTCCATGACCACAGCCAGCAGCAAGGCATCAGCGCGTTCGTTCAGCAGTTCTGTGTCGGTCAGGGTGCCGGGTGTCACCACGCGCACGACCTTGCGCTCGACCGGGCCCTTGCTGGCACCCACTTCGCCCACCTGTTCGGCAATCGCCACCGATTCGCCCAGGCGGATCAGCTTGGCGAGATACGTTTCGACCGCGTGCACCGGCACACCAGCCATCACCACGGGCTCACCGGCCGATTGGCCGCGCACCGTCAAAGTGATGTCGATCAGGCGGTTGGCCTTGCGTGCATCGTCATAGAAGAGTTCATAGAAATCTCCCATGCGGTAGAACACGAGCGTGTCAGGGTGCTCCGCTTTGATGCGTAGATATTGCTGCATCATCGGCGTGTGGCCGGCAAATGCAGTGTCCACCAGTGGCTGAGTCTCTGGGCTGTTTTTCATTTTTCTCTATACGAATCATCCACTTGGGACGCACCGGAACATGCCGGCACGCCCCCGGCGATCATCATTCAAAGTGCAATTGTCGCGCCTTGTCGGTAGCTGACGTGGCGAGCTGCCCGATCACAGCCGCATTGGCGAAACCCGCCTGTGCAAACTCGGCCAGAACGGCATCCACCGCGTCAGGCGCGCAACTCACGAGCAAACCGCCGCTGGTCTGCGGATCAGAGGCCATCGCCTGCATCCACGCTGGGGCACTGTCTGGCCACACCACATCGGCCCCATAGGCCGCCCAGTTGCGGGCCGAGGCGCCCGTCACGATGCCCTCACGGGCAAAGCTGGCGGCTTCTTCAATCAGGGGCAGGCTGGCCAGCTCCACACGCGCATCCAGGCCTGAGCCGCGGCAGATTTCGAGCAGATGCCCAGCCAGGCCGAAACCAGTCACGTCCGTCATGGCATGCACACCAGGCAGGCCGCCCAGCACGGTGCCGACGCGGTTGAGTTGCGTGGTGTGGCGCAGCATCTGGGCGTAACCTTCGTCGGTCAGCAGGCCCTTTTTCAGGGCGGCCGACAAGATGCCCACGCCCAGCGGTTTGCCCAGCACCAGCACGTCGCCCGCCTGGCCATCGGCATTGCGGCGCACGCGGTCGGGGTGCACCAGGCCCAGCGCCACGAGGCCGTAAATCGGCTCCAGCAGGTCAATCGAGTGGCCACCCGCGATCGGGATGCCGGCATCGCGGCAAACCTCGGCGCCGCCAGACAAAATCTGGCCGATCACTTCGGGTGGCAGCTTGGCAATGGGCATGCCCACCAAGGCCAGCGCCATGATGGGGGTGCCGCCCATGGCGTAGATGTCAGACAGCGCGTTGGTGGCGGCAATGCGACCGAAATCCCGTGGGTTGTCCACGATGGGCGTGAAAAAATCGGTGGTGGCGACCAGGGCCTGGGTGTCATTGAGGCGGTAAACGGCCGCGTCGTCGCTGGTCTCCAGCCCCACCATCAACTCGGGCGGAACGAGGCCTTGTGGCGCACGTGACAAAATCTCGGCCAGAAGGCCCGGGGCGATTTTGCAACCGCAGCCGCCGCCGTGCGAAAACTGAGTAAGGGCAATGGAAGTCATGGGTCAACAGAAGTTCGAAGCGATTGTGCCAGCGGGGGCGCCCCGATGAGCGCTCGCGGGCCGGTTCAGGTGGCCGATCGACACTTGTTTGACTGCCTCATCGACGCACGCTCGCCTTCCGAGTTCGCGCTCGACCACATTCCCGGCGCCATCAACTGCCCGGTGCTGGACGACGAAGAGCGTCGCATTGTGGGCACCATCTACAAGCAGCAAGGCGCCTTTGAGGCCCGACGCGTGGGAGGTGCCATGGTGGCCGCCAACCTGGCCCGGCATCTGCAAGGCCGTTTTGCCAACATGCCCCCCGACTGGAAGCCGCTGGTGTACTGCTGGCGCGGCGGCCTTCGCAGTGGCTCTATGGTGGCCTGGTGGCGCCTGGTGGGCTGGGATGCCCAACAACTGGCAGGTGGCTACAAACGCTGGCGCCAGCATGTGATCGCGCAACTGGATGCCCTGTGCCCGCAGTTGCAACTGCATGTGGTGAGCGGTGCTACAGGCAGCGCCAAAACCCGCGTGCTGCATGCCTTGGCCGAGCAAGGCGCGCAAGTGCTGGATCTGGAGGGGCTCGCCGCCCACAAGGGCTCGCTGCTGGGTGCCATGCCCGGCGTGGATCAGCCGTCTCAAAAGGCATTCGAGACGGCCATGGCGACCGTGATCGAATCATTCGATCTGAACAAGCCCGTTTTCGTGGAAGCCGAGAGCCGCAAGATCGGGCGCATCTCGCTACCGACCTCGCTGATCGAGCGCATGCGTGCCAGCCCCTGTCTGGAAATCGAAGCCTCACCCGAGGCCCGACTGGCCTTTCTGTTGCGCGACTACGCCTATCTGGGCGACGACGGCGAGGCACTGGCAAACAAGTTTGAATCGCTGCGTGCCCTGCATGGCAAGGACACCATCGCCCGCTGGCAGGACTGGGCCAGGCAATCGCAGCTGTCGCCCCTGTTTGCCGAACTGACCGAGCTGCATTACGACCCGCTGTATGCCCGCTCACAGGCGGCGCATTTCCACAGGTGGGCAGAACGCCAGACCGTGCAAGTGGACGCGCTGGATGAGGCATCGATCCAGCAAGTGGCCCGCCAGCTGCTGACCCTGATCTGATCGCCATGAGCGTTGCCTTGTCAGCACCCCGCGTGCATCTCCAGAACGTCAGCCGCCATTGGGGCAGCCAGGCTGTGCTCAAGGACATCACCCTGAGCATGGGCGCCGGCGAGCGCATTGCCTTGATCGGCCCCAGCGGCGCGGGCAAGTCCACCTTGATCAGGCTGATCGCGGGGGCCTTGCGCCCCACAGCCGGCGTGATCGAGGTCAACGGCCGATCCATGGCCAATTTCAGCTGGCGAGCCTTGCAGGCGCACCGCTCCACCTGCCGCATCGTCGAGCAACAGAATCTGCTCGTGCCACAGGCCACGGTGCACAGCAATGTGATCTCGGGCCTGCTGTCAACCTGGCACTGGTACAAGGCGCTGCAAGCTGCCGTGATGACCGTGGAGGCTGATCGCGTGGCCGCCCTGCTGAAATCGCTCGACATGGCCATGCACCAGTGGGACAAGGCGGGCCAACTCAGCGGCGGGCAAATGCAGCGCGTGGCCATCGCACGGGCCTTGATCGCCAACCCTGGCTTGCTGTTGGCCGACGAGCCCACGGCCTCGCTGGACCCCAACACAGCCAAATCCGTGACCCGACTGATCGTGGATCAGGCCAAAGCGCGCGGGATGTCGCTGGTGTTCTGCACGCACTGGTTCGACATCGTCCGGCAGGACTGCACCCGGGTGATCGGCCTGCGCGGCGGGCAGGTGATGTTCGACTGCGCCCCCGCGGACGCATCAGAAGAACGACTGGCCCAACTGTATGCGGGCAGCCATGAACGCATCTGACCTTGGCTGGCAACGGGAGCGCCACGCGCGCTGGCGTCAGTACGCCTTGTGCCTGCTCATCGGCCTGAGCGGATGGTTGTGCCTGGCGTTGTCCGGCGCGCAACCCGGCAAGCTGTTTGACAGCGACGGTCTGCGCAATGCCGGCGAGATCCTGTCTGGCATGGCCCATCCGGATTTCTCGCGGGATTTCATGGCGCGTGTTGTCGAGCTGTCCATCGAAAGCCTGTTGATCGGGATCCTGGGCACCGTGATGGCGGTGGTGCTGGGCACCAGCTTGTCCTTCCTGGCGATCACCGTGCCGGATCTGGCCGATCCACCGCGCCGGGCGCCAGCCTGGGCCCGCCACAGCCTGGACGCGCTGCGCTGGCTGATCCGCCTGGTGCTCAGCGTGCTGCGTTCGATCCCGGAGATCGTCTGGGCCTACATCTTCGTGCGCCTCATCGGGCTGGGCCCAGGTGCCGCCGTGCTGGCCATCGGCCTGACGGTGGGGGGCAACATCGGCAAGCTGTATGCCGAACTGGCCGAAGCCGTCGAGCAGCGCGTGATTCAGGCGCTGCGTGCTACGGGCGCCTCACGCTGGGCCATCTTCCTGCATGGCGTGCTGCCTCAGGTGCGCCGTCAATGGACGGGCTACGCCCTGTTCTGCCTGGAGTGCAATATCCGCATCGGCACCATTCTGGGCGTGGTGGGAGCTGGCGGCCTGGGCAGCGAAATTGCCCTGAGCCTGCGCTACTTCCAGTACGACAAGCTGGCCACCACTTTGCTGGCCGTCCTGGCCTTTGTGGTCGCGCTCGAGTTGATCAGCGCGCAGTTGCGGCGACGTGGTCTGCGCTGGTCGCTGGGCTTTGCCAGCATGGGCACCATCTGGGCCCTGTACAAGCTGGAGATCCCCTGGGGTGACCTGTTCAGCAGCCAGGCGCCCGCCCTGTTCACCTTTGACCATCTCGTGCTGGATCAGCCCTTTGTGCACACCGTCGTCACGCAGATTGGCGAAACACTGATGATGGCCTGGGTGGCCACGCTGGTGTCTGCGTGTGTGGCGTTTGTGCTGGCGCCGCTGGCTGCGACGCACCTGATGACGGGCAGTTATCTGCCCGATCCACCGCGCACAGGCGCCTTGTCTCGACTGGGCCGCCAGTCGGTGAAATGGGCCAGCCGTGCACTGCTGCAAGGCACACGTGTGATGCCCGAGCTGACCTTGGCACTGGTGTTCGTTGTGTGGGTCGGAGGTGGCCCATTGGCCGGCATTATGGCGATTGCCGTACACAATATGGGCGTCATGGGGCGCCTGTTTGCCGACGTCTTCGAAGAGGTGGAAAGCGGGCCGCCTGGCGTCTTGCAAGCCCAAGGCTCAGGCGCAATGGCCACCTTTCTATTCGGGGTGCTGCCCCAGGTCAAGGCCAGGCTGGCCGCGTTCACGCTTTACCGCTTCGAGGTGAATGTGCGCGCCACGGCCATGGTGGGCTTTGTGGGCGCCGGCGGCATTGGCGACGCCTTGAACACCGCCATCAGCCTGTTCCACATGCGTGATCTGAGTCTGCTCTTGTTGACCATGCTCCTGCTGGTGGCCGTGGTCGACACGATCGGCGACAAGGTTCGCGCCCGGATTCTGTCAACGCCTCACGCCAAACCGCTGCTGATCACTTACGCTTGAATGCAGCCGCAAGCGCCATCCCACATCACCCTCCATCCTTGAAGGAATCTTGTCATGACATCGAATCGCTTCGCTCGCCGCATGCTGCTGTTGGCCCCCTTGCTGGCGCTCCAGGCCCAGTTTGCCCATGCTGAAGACGTCATCCGCGTATCCGGCATCCCTGACGAGAACCCGACCGAGCTGGCCCGCAAATACCAACCGCTCGTTGATCACCTGCAAAAGCACCTGGGCGTGAAGGTGGTGTACGTGCCTGTGATCGATTACGGCGCTGCCGTGGCGGCATTGGGCGCAGGCAAGGTTGACTTCGCCTGGCTGGGTGGCTTCACCTTCGTGCAGGCCAAGGTGATGTCGGGCGCCAAACCCGTCGTGATGCGCGACATCGACCGCGAGTTCCACAGCGTGTTCATCGCCAACACTGCTTCCGGCATCAACAAGCCTGAAGAGATGCGTGGCAAGAGCTTTGCCTTTGGTTCCAAGAGCTCGACCTCCGGCCACCTGTTCCCACGCTACTTCCTGAGCACCCAGTTCAAGATCGATGCCGACAAGGACTTTGCCGGCGCGCCCATCTACAGCGGTGCCCACGATGCCACGGTGAAGATGGTGGAATCCGGCAAGGTGCAAGCCGGCGCCTTGAACATCGAGGTCTGGCAGCGCCTGGTCGCAGGCGACAAGTTCGACAAGACCAAGGTCAAGGCCATCTGGACCACCCCGCCCTTTGTGGACTACGTCTGGACCGCCCGCAAGGACCTGCCCGCCGCCACCGTGCAGAAGTTTGCCAATGCCTTCCTGACGCTGGATGCCACCAAGCCGGAAGAAAAAGCCGTGCTGGATCTGCAGGGCGCGAAGAAGTTCGTGACCGCCAATGCGGATGATTTCAACGTGATCGAGCAGGTGGGCCGATCCACCGGCTTGCTGAAGTAAACCTGGGCCGCAGGCTCACTCCGGTCGATCCAGCTTGGTCGACAGGACAATCGTTGAAAAGGTGTCGAGCACACCTTGCACATTGCGGATGCGGTCAATCACCGCATCCAGCTCCTGCGTGGAG
>NZ_SCTN01000015.1 GCF_004297345.1 Aquabacterium sp.
GGCAGAGTGCCCTCAGATAGGGGAATACCTGCGGGTGCCTGGCGGCGCTCGAATCAGGTTGGCGCGATCAGCATCTTCACCCAGTCGCTGATGTGGATGGCGCGGTATTTCACGCGGTAGATCACTTCAGCGGCCAGCGATTGCAGCGAGCTGTCAATGTGAGTGCCTACCGTGTCCGGGGGCAACTTCAGCCAGGCTTCGGCGTCCGGGCCGTCGCGCTCGATGATGGCGCCGGCTTTTGCCGCAATGCGCAACATGGGGGCGTTCTCGGTCAGCGCGTGGATCATCATGTGGCTGGCATGCTGGTTGCGCGCATGGGTGATCGCGTGCAGGAACAGGCGCATGCCCAGGCCCTTGCCGCGCCCTTCAGGCAACACCGACACGCCAAATTCCATGGCGCGCCCCTTCGAAGAACCATCGCCAGAGGGGCCTTTGCCCGGCATGGCGGCCAGGTGAGCCACGGCCACCAGTTGCAGCTTGCGGTTGAAGATGCCGAACACCTCATCGCGCTTGAAGTCGATGGAGGCCACGTATTTGTTCAACTGATCGGAAGTCACGGGCGAGCCGAAGCGCAGATAGCGGTCGTGCTCGTCCAGGTGCAGCAGGTGATCCAGAATGCGATGGCGATGCCGCGCGTGCAGGTCGCGAATGGGAATCCACCCCTCAGGTACATCCACCTTGGGCTTGTGTTCCTTCTTGGGGCGATGATGGTGGCCCAGTTCCTGGGCGCTCAGACCAAATCTGTCTGGATGCTGATCATGTGGCTTCACTGCGGTCATGTCTGACCCCTTTCCGAACCCGCTTCTACCTTTTGCGTGATTTCAGTATGTGCGATTGGCCAGGAGGGTAGGCCTGGAGAATTGGCTGAAACCTAGGGTTATTACTGACTTTTGGGCACTATACAGATTCGCAAGAGCTTACGTGTACCAGGGAGATGATGTGCGTCAAATCTTGCACAGACACTGCAACTTTGTGCCGGGGATGCAGGCGCTTGCCTGTGGCGGTAAATACCAGCTATACTCGCCGATTCCCGACATGGTTGCCGGGAGGGCTTTGCTTGTGAGCAAAGCCGGGGCGGTTTGCGGTTGAGCTTGCTGTGCGGTTGATGTGATTCATGTCATCCATGCGAGTGACGCGCAATCAGAGCCCTGTTGTCTGAGAGGCCACCACATCCTAAGAAGTGGCACCAATGACAGCAGTCAACCAGCTTTACCACTTAGGAAATCTCATGAAGACCTTCAGCGCCAAGCCGGCCGAGGTAGTGCACGAGTGGTTTGTGATCGACGCCACCGACAAGGTGCTCGGACGAGTAGCCAGCGAAGTTGCTCTCCGTCTGCGTGGAAAACACAAAGCCATCTACACACCTCACGTAGATACCGGTGACTTCATCGTCATCGTCAATGCAGACAAGATTCGCGTCACTGGCACCAAGGCCAATGACAAGGTGTACTACCGTCACTCGGGCTTCCCCGGCGGTATCTACGCCACGAAGTTCAAGGACATGCAAGCCAAGCACCCAGGTCGCGCCATCGAAAAGGCCGTCAAGGGCATGCTGCCCAAGGGTCCCCTGGGCTACGCCATGATCAAGAAGCTGAAGGTCTATGCAGGCGGTGAGCATCCTCACGCAGCCCAGCAGCCCAAGGCCCTGGAAATCTAAGGAGCGGCCACATGATTGGTAACTGGAACTACGGCACCGGCCGTCGCAAGTCGTCCGTCGCCCGCGTCTTCATCAAGAAGGGCACTGGCCAGATCATCGTCAACGGTAAGCCTGTCGAACAATATTTCGGCCGTCAAACCTCGATCATGGTCGTCAAGCAACCTCTGGCACTGACCAACAATGTCGAAGCTTTCGACATCAAGGTGAACGTGCACGGTGGTGGCGAATCCGGTCAAGCCGGCGCTGTGCGCCACGGCGTGACCCGCGCTCTGATCGACTTCGACGCTACGTTGAAGCCTGAACTGAGCCGCGCTGGTTTCGTGACCCGCGACGCTCGTGAAGTCGAACGTAAGAAGGTCGGTCTGCACGGCGCTCGTCGCAGGAAGCAGTTCAGCAAGCGCTGATCCTTCTTGTTGTGTGTGGCCGGCGCCTGGCGCTGGTCACCGCAGCACACAAAAAACCCGCCTCAGGCTTGGCCTTGGCGGGTTTTTTCATGCCTGAACCTGAACGCGCGATCGATAGCGCGCGATCGATCAGAAGGACTGGTTGTATCGGATGCCTGCGGCCAGTTGAGATGGTGCGCTCGCATCGTGGTCGGGATGCACACGCAGTGCCGCAACGGCGCTGATCGAGCTGCTGGCACTCAGGCGTGTCGAGTAGCGCGTCTCGGCCGTCCACTCCCGGGCCGATGGCGCCAGGTTGACGGTGTGAACGCCGTAAATCGGCTCGCCAGTCGTCTGGTCGACGTCGGAGACGACGCTGTAGGTCAGGGTGCCGCTGCGCGCGCGCAAGGGCGCGTTGATGGTGAAACTCAGGCGGTCGTCTGTTCGCCAGTTGTCGGCTCGAACCAGACCAATGCCGTAGCCATCGGCGTGGATGTCGGTGGCCTCCATCAGCATGCCGCTGGCGCTGGGGGCGGCCGTGCGCGTGCGACTCATCGAGCCGGTCAAGGTCCAGTTGGTGCTCAAGGCCCAGGCGCCACTCACGGTCACGCCAGAGGTGCCTGTTTGCTGATTCAGGCCCAGTTGCTTGCTGGAGAAGCCGCCCAACAGGCCTTGTTCGGTTAACTGGCCGGTTGAGATGTTCAGTGCCTGTGTGCCATTGTCGTAAGTCAGCTCCATCAGGTTCACATCGCCGCAGGCGGCGTCATAGGCTTTGGAGCGTGCCGCGGCCACGCGCCCGCTCCAGTAGGTACCTAAGGGCAAGGTCATCGAGGCGAACTGGTGGTTGGGCGCGAAACCCAGGATGGGGTTGCCGAGCACCTGATCGGCGCCGCTCAGGCGCTGGGCCAGGCTGGAGCTCATCAGGCCCAGGCTCATGCCGGATAGTCCGCCATCACCTGCGCTGAAGCTCAGGCCCGACGTGTGCTGCAGGATGACCATGGATGAGTCCGTGCGTTGCATCTGGTTCCACGGGTCGCCGCTGGCGTTGAGTGCACCCACGCGTGACGCTTGCTGCACATCTGTCTGGCGCGATTGCAGCCTTGTCAGGCGGCTGCCCGAACTCAGAACCTGATCTGCGGCGTCCAGCATGCGGTCGGGGCGGCCTAGTACGCTGCTGAGCGTCATGATGCTGCGGCCCATCAGCGCTGCGCCTTCGTCGCTGGTGTAGTTGCGGCCGTAATCGTCGAAAGCCTGCGTGACCAGGCCGTTGAACGCTGAAGGTGTGCTGACGCTCGGGCGAGTGCTGGCCACACCTGCCGTCGACAGCGACACGGTGGTGCGGCCACCGTTGGCCGTGCGATAGGTGTAGCTGCCAATCGGCGAGAGTGCGCGGTTCACATTGAGCATGCCTCGGCCATAGACGGCATCGACGCCGGGCGCACCCAGATCATCGGCCGTATTGAGCAGGATGGATGCCACCTGATTGGCGTGCAGATATGGCCAGTAGCCCGTGATCAGGGCGGCGGCTCCGGAAACGGCTGGCGCGGCCATTGAGGTGCCGGTCAAGTAAGCGTAGCCCGTGTTGTACGACGAGATGATGCTCACGCCGGGCGCCACCAGGAAGTACTGTGCCGTGTCGCCCGCCTTGTTGGAAAACGAGGCGATGCGCTTGTTGGCATCCACGGCGCCCACAACGAGGATGGTTCCGTTGGTCCAACTCTCTTTGGCGTAGCGGCCGGGCCAGTTGGGTGTGGCGGCGCTGTCGTTGCCCGCAGCAATCACCACCACGGCGTTGTTGCCTGCTGCCACCGCGCGCAAGGAGGCGTCTCCAATCGGGCTTGGTGCGCCCAGGCTGAGGTTGATCACGCGCGCGCCATGGGCCGAGGCGTAGTCGATGCCCCTGTTGATGGCGGATGCAGAGGCCGTGCCGCCGTTGAACACTTTGACCATCAAGATGCTGGCCTCAGGTGCCACGCCGTACATGCCGGTGCCGTTGCCCGTTGCGGCCGCAATGCCTGTTGTGTGCGTGCCGTGTCCGATGCTGTCGGTGATGTCGCTGGAGCCGTCTACGGCGTTGTACCCTGTCAGCAGGCGGCTGCCGATGTTCTGGAACTCGGGGTTGGCTGTGTTGAGGCCAGTGTCGATCATTCCGATGATCACACCTTGCCCCAAAATGCCTTGGTTGTGGATATTGCGCATGCCCAACTGATTGACAGTCGTAGACCAACTGTACTCCGTGGAGGTGGGTGCAAAGCTTGCCTGGGCGGCGGCCAGTTGGCAGGTGCACATCAGTGCAGCCAGTGCGGTCAGGGTGAGTGTTGGGCGAAGTTTGCGCATGGCCGGCAGCAAGGTTGATGACGGTGGATGAAGGGCCACCGATCCCGTGGCTGCCATGGTTTCGGATCTTGGAAGCGGAACTTGATAAATTGACGTGAAGGAATGCGCACCCTCCTGAAGTTTGTGATGCACATCACGAATGAAGGGCAGAACAAAGCCATGTTCTGGTGGCAATTCAGGCGATTGGGCCGAGAAGGCGCAGGAGTTTCCTAAAATGGCGGTTTTCCCCGCGCGGGACGTATCAAGAGGATTTCAGATGATCAAAGTTGGCATCGTTGGTGGCACGGGCTATACCGGCGTGGAATTGCTGCGCTTGCTGGCGCGCCATCCGCAGGTTCAGTTGCAGGCCATTACCTCGCGCAAGGAGGCCGGCATGCCAGTGGCGGACATGTATCCCAGCCTGCGTGGGCACGTCGATCTGGCGTTTGTGACGCCTGATGACGCCAGGCTGGCCGAGTGCGATGTGGTGTTCTTCGCGACGCCGCACGGTGTGGCCATGGCTCAGGCTCGTGAGCTGGTCAACGCGGGCGTCAAGGTCATTGACCTGGCGGCTGATTTCCGTCTGAAAGACACGGCCGTGTTCGAGCAGTGGTACGGCATGCCGCACAGCTGCCCTGATCTGCTGGAGGAGGCTGTTTACGGTCTGCCCGAGTTGAACCGTGAGGCCATCAAGAAGGCGCGCATCATCGGCAATCCCGGCTGCTATCCCACGTCTGTTCAGTTGGGCCTGGCGCCTTTGCTCAAGAACAAGCTGGTCGAACCCACGCACCTGATTGCCAACTGTGCGTCAGGTGTATCCGGCGCAGGCCGCAAGGCCGAAGTGCATGCGCTGCTGGCAGAAGCCGCTGATAACTTCAAGGCTTATGGCGTCAAGGGGCATCGTCACGGCCCTGAAATCAACCAGCAGTTGCGCGTCATCGCCGGCGATGACACCGTCAACTGCCTGTTCGTGCCGCACCTGCTGCCCATCATCCGTGGCATCCATTCCACGCTGTATGGCCGCTTGACTGCTGCAGGCCAGGCAGCTGATCTGCAAGCCATCTTCGAGGCCCACTACAAGGGCGAGCGCTTTGTGGACGTACTGCCCGCAGGCAGTGCGCCCGAAACCCGCAGCGTTCGCGCCAGCAATACCGTGCGCATCGCCGTGCACAAGCCGCAGCCTGATACGGTGATGGTGCTGGTGGTGGAGGACAACCTGACCAAGGGGGCGTCCGGCCAGGCTGTGCAGTGCATGAACCTGATGTTCGGTTTTGACGAGAAGCTGGGGCTGGATCTCGTGCCGGTGCTGCCCTGATGCGTTGGCGGCTGATCCGGCGCAGGCTGTCCATCAGCTCGCCGCGCATGGCGGTGCGCAGCCATCTGCCCTGGCCTTTGCGCTGGGCGGTGGCGGCCTTGATGCTGGGTTTTTCCGCCGCGCTGGCATTGTGGGCTTTTGAGTTCGGGCGCAATATCGCCGGCTTGAGCCAGGGCGGTCGTCAGTCCGGCGAGCAGCTTGCTCTGCTGCGCCAACAACTGGACGATGCCAAACATGAGCGTGATGCAGCGCAAGCGGTCTCTAACTCAGCAGACAGCCTCTTGAAAGCTGAGCGTGTGACGCAGCAACGGCTTGCCGAACAGGTCAAATCGCTTGAAACCGAAAATCTCGCGCTCAAGGACGACCTGGGCTTCTTCGAGCGCTTGTTGCCGGCCAGCGGCAGTGGCTTGTCGGTGCGCGGTCTGCAGGTCGAAACGTCGGCGCCAGGTCAACTGCGCTTTCAGTTGTTGATCATGCAGCAGGGCGGACGCAACCAGCCTGAGTTCAAGGGGCGTGTTGAATTGCTGCTCAGTGGTGTGCGTGATGGCCGCCCTTGGGCCGATACAGTGCCGCACTTCACGCAGCCTCTGGCGTTCAAGCAATATCGGCGCGTAGAGGGGCAGGTGAGCTTGCCAGCCAATAGCACGGTCAAACAGGTTCAGGTTCGTGTGCTGGATGAGGTCGGGCAAGTGAGAGCGGGGCAGGTTCAACCCATGTAAGGCGTGCGCGGCCGTTAAAGCTGCTTCATGTTGTGAAAAACGCCCGGTCAAGGCATTGACCTGATGTGACAAACGTGTAACCTCGGCAGCTTTCGCCCACCCTTGTTTGAGGAAACCGTGATGTTCGGCTGGAAGAAGACCCCTCCCATTCGCACCTTGATCGGCGAAGGTACCGTGATCACGGGCGAGATCCGTTTCAGTGATGGCCTGCGCATTGACGGCGAGGTGCAAGGCAATGTGACCTGCACAGGTGATGCCCGGTCGCTGCTGGTTATCAGTGAAAAAGCCCGTGTCCATGGCAAGGTCAGGGCAGGGCATGTCATCATTAATGGTCTGATCGAAGGGCCTGTGATGGCTGAAGATCTGCTTGAATTGCAACCCAAGGCGCGCATCGTGGGTGATGTGCGCTACGAAGCCCTGGAAATGCACCAGGGCGCCACGATTGATGGTGAACTGCGCCCTTTGAAAACCGACGACAAACCTGCGCTCAAGCTCGCGGCCAGTTCCAACGGCCCCGTGACCACAGTGCAACCGGTGATCGCGCAGTCCCAGAAGAATTGATTTTTAGTTCCGGAGAATTACATGACCGCTGTTGCCCAAACCACTGCTGACACTTTTGCTGCAGACGTTCCGGCGCCCATCATCTTCACGGACGCTGCGGCGTCCAAGGTGGCTGAATTGGTGGCCGAAGAAGGCAATCCGGATCTCAAGCTGCGCGTGTTCGTGCAGGGCGGCGGCTGCTCGGGCTTCCAGTACGGCTTCACCTTCGATGAAATCTCGAACGAAGACGATACCGCGATGGAAAAGAACGGCGTGACCCTGCTGATCGACGCCATGAGCCTGCAGTACCTGATTGGTGCCGAGATCGACTACAAGGACGACCTCGAAGGCGCTCAGTTCGTGATTCGCAACCCGAACGCCCAGACCACCTGCGGCTGCGGCTCCAGCTTCTCGGTTTGATCGATCTGAGTTGAGCGTCGGCGGGCAAGGATAGCCCGCTGATCTACAAAGCGTTCAGCGCGCTGGGTACAAGGCGCCCAACACACGTGGGCCCCTGGCGCCTGTGACGCCGGGCACATTGCCCGCCAGGCGGTTGCAGTGTGTCCAGGCCAGCCAGGCAAATGCGGCCGCCTCTACCTGCATCACGTCCAAGCCATGGGTGTCTGAGCGGCCTACGCGCACGCCAGGCAGTTGCTCGCTGAGGCGGCGCATCAGGTCGCCGTTGAGCGCACCGCCTCCACACACTACCACTTCGCTGGCGTCTGGCGCATGTTCGCGCAAGGCCAGGGCTGCGCTGCGTGCGGTCAGTTCACACAAGGTCGCCTGTACGTCGCGGGCCAGATCGGTGTCTGACAAAGGGCCATCCGTCAGGCCATGAGGGCCCAACCAGCGGTTGAGCCATTCGGCATTGAAGAGATCACGCCCGGTGCTTTTCGGTGGCGCCATGCTGAAGAAGGGCTCTTGCAGCGCATCTTCCAGCCAGTCTTCCTTGACGTTGCCCAGCGCGCCGAACTCGCCGTTGGCGTCATAGGCGTGGCCGGTCTGCCATTCGCACCACATGTCCAGCAAGGCGTTGCCGGGGCCGCAATCGAAGCCCAGAGGCAATTCGCCAGGGCGAAGGATGCTGAGGTTGGCCATGCCGCCGATGTTCAGCACGGCCACCGTTTGGTCCGATCTGCCGAAGATGGCCTGGTGAAAAGCCGGTACCAGTGGCGCGCCTTGGCCGCCAGCGGCCACGTCACGCGTGCGGAAATCTGCGACGACGTCGATGCCGGTCATCTCAGCCAGCAAGGCAGGGTTGTTGAGTTGAACCGTGTAGCCCTGATCGGGGCGGTGGCGCACGGTCTGGCCGTGCGCGCCGATGGCCTGAACCTCGCTGGGCAGCACATCAGCGCTGGCGCAGATGGCTTGCACAACCGTGGCGTACAGCACGGCCAGGGCCTGGGCTGCCAGCGCACTGCGATGCAGTTCATCGTCCCCCGGGGTGTTGAGATCCAGCAGCGCTTGCCGCAAAGTAGGCGGAAGGGGGCGATGGGCGTGGGCAAGCATTCGCCAGGTGCCTTGCTCAAGCGCGAGCAGCACGCCGTCCACGCCATCCAGCGAGGTGCCGGACATCAAGCCGATGTAGAGCTCAGAAAAAAGCCCGCCAGGGCGGGCCGAGGGCTGAAGATCCGGTGTCATTCGAATCGTGGGCCGGACTGCGCGCCCGCAACCTGCCACTGGCCTGCGGCCTGAATGCTCTTGGCTACGTCCACCGTGCGTTGGCGGAATTGGGCCAATGCCTGGGGCGAGAGCACTTGGCTGTCAGAGGCGCGGGCAATGGTCATCGGGTCAACCTGATGCGAGCCCAGCTTGAATTCAAAGTGCAGATGAGGGCCGGTGGCCCAGCCAGTGGCACCCACGGCGCCAATGCGCACGCCTTGCTCCACACGTTGTCCACGGCGCACGTCAATGCGGCTCAAGTGGGCGTAAACAGTGGCTCGGTCGCCGCTGTGCTGGATCTGGATCACATTGCCGTAGCCGTTTTGCTGGCCAGCAAAGCTCACCACGCCATCGCCCACGGCACGAACTGGCGTACCAGTCGGCGCACCGAAATCCACGCCCAGGTGAGCGCGCCACTTTTGCAGGATCGGGTGAAAACGCATCGCGAAGCCAGATGTCACGCGAGAGAAGGCCAGCGGCGAGGCCAGGAAAGAACGGGTCTTGCTACGGCCTTGTTGGTCGTAGTAAGTGCCTTTCTTACCGGCTTCCTGGAACCAGATCGCGTCGTGAATCTTGTCTTTGTTGATGAAGCGAGCAGCCAGCACGCGGCCAGTGGATCCGCCCCAGGTGATGGGCTCGCCGTCTGCGGTGTGGGCCTCGTACAGCACGCTGAAGGCATCGCCTTTGCGCAGTTCGCGACGGAAGTCGATGTCGTTGCCGAAGATTTCGGCCATCTGGTTGGTCACGCCATCGGGCACGTTGGCGTCGTCGGCCGCAGCGTACAAGGACGACTGGATCGTACCGGAGGCCATCTGCGGCAGCGTTTCCAAGAGCACCAGTTCCTTGCGCACATTCCAATGCGCAGGTTGCTTGCCTTCCTGGACGCGGGTGATGGTCAGGCGGCTGAAGTGGGTGTCGAAATCGTTGGTCGTGTCGGCAGGGCCGCGCACGATCAGCTCGCGCAACTGGCCGTTATCGACCGTAGCTTTGACTGATTTGCCCGTGCGGCCTTGCAAGATGGTGCCGGCCACGGGGTCATTGCGGATGAACTGGGCGGTGTCAAGGTCGTCCACGCCAAGTCGAGCCAGCAGGCTATCGACCGTGTCGGCAGGGCGGGTCACATCGCTGCGGTAGAGCACCAGGCTCTGCGTATCCATGCTGGCGATCTGCGCGGGCAGTTCGGGCACGGCCACGGCTTCGTTGATCTGGGTGATGGTGGGCTGAGGGCCCTGGGGCAGCGAGGTCAGGGGCGCGACACCAAATGCAGTGAAGGCCGATCCAGCCAGAAGGGCAACGACGGCAGCGCTGACACGGCGGGGGTGACGGTGTGCGGCCTTTTGGAATTGGCCTGCGCTGGACTGCAATGCCTTTAGCAAGGTAGATGAAGTCAAAACTGAAATCCCATCCAGATGCGGTCGCGGGGGATGCTGTCCCCTAAAATCAGCCCGCGTTGCACACATTCAGCACACGCCTGGGCACCCTCAATTCGGGGAGTATATCCTCGCATCCCCCCACAATTGGGGTGTCCAATCTGCTGATTTTCACCCATTGGTCACTCATGTCTCATACAGAAAAAGCACCCGAAACCAAGCCAGACTACCCCGTGACGGACCGCGTGCGCGAAGCCCTGGCCGTGACCCAACGTGGCGTGGACGAGCTTTTGCCCGAGAACGAGTGGATCAAAAAACTGGCCCGATCCGAGGCCACTGGCGTGCCGCTGCGCATCAAGCTGGGCCTGGACCCAACTGCCCCTGACATCCATCTGGGCCACACGGTGGTGCTCAACAAGCTGCGTCAATTACAGGATATCGGTCATTCCGTGATTTTCTTGATCGGCGATTTCACATCGCTGATTGGCGACCCCTCCGGTCGCAACACGACCCGCCCGCCGCTGACGGCCGAGCAGGTCAAGGCCAACGCCGAAACTTATTACAAACAGGCCAGCCTGGTCCTGAATCCCGAGAAGACCGAGATTCGCTACAACAGCGAATGGTGCGATGCCCTGGGCGCGCGCGGCATGATCCAGCTCGCTAGCCGCTACACCGTGGCCCGCATGATGGAGCGCAATGACTTCCATGATCGCTTCCATGCCGGCACATCGATCAGCGTGCATGAGTTCCTCTACCCACTGATGCAGGGCTACGACTCGGTGGCGCTGAAGTCCGACCTGGAGTTGGGCGGTACCGACCAGAAGTTCAACCTGCTGATGGGGCGTCACCTTCAAGGCGAATATGGCCAGGAGCCGCAGTGCATCCTGACCATGCCTTTGCTGGAGGGGCTGGACGGTGTCGAGAAGATGTCCAAGTCCAAGAACAACTACATCGGCATCAGCGAAGCGCCCAACGAGATGTTCGGCAAGCTGATGAGCATCAGCGACGACCTGATGTGGAAGTACTTCACTCTCTTGAGCTTCAAGCCCATGGCTGAAATTGAAGCACTCAAGGCGGAATGCGCCGCGGGCCGCAACCCGCGTGATGCCAAGGTCATGCTCGGCCAGGAAATCGTGACGCGCTTCCATGGCGCCGGTGCAGCGGCTGGCGCTTTGGATGATTTCAATAACCGGGCCAGAGGTGGCATTCCCGATGACATCCAGCAGGCCGTTGTGGCCTTGCCCGACGGCAGCGATGTGGTTGGATTGGGTGTCTTATTGAAACAAGTGGGTCTGGTTGCATCGACCAGCGAAGCCATGCGCATGATCGAGCAAGGTGGCGTGCGCATCGACGGCCAGGTGGTGAGCGATAAGGGTTTGCGTCTGCCTGCAGGGCAGTTCGTGCTCCAGGTTGGCAAGCGGAAGTTCGCCAAGGTGATCCTGGGGCAGTAAGTCCCACAGATGAGGTCATCAGGTTTGACCCTGATGAGGCAGCGCAACTGGCCCAGTACAGTGGTGTCAGGCAGTCGTCAACATTTGACCTGCCATCATTAACTTAGGTGAGGATCAGTATGAAATTCGCAATCAAAACGATGGTTGCTGCTGCCGCATTGGCCGCAGTGGGTACGGCTCAGGCCTTGGTTCAGTGATGGCCGGTTGGAGCCAGGTCGGCAATTTGTCCGGTTCGGGCACGCTCACGTTTTCAAACACCCTGATCGGTGCGTTGAATGCGGCCAAGATTCAGTGATTGCCGTGGCTCCGGCCATCGCGCCTGTCATCTACAAGACCAATGTTTATCTCTGGGATATCGCCACCATCACCGGGCCGACCTCTCTGGACACATCCCATTGGGTCATGGACGCGGCT
>NZ_SCTN01000154.1 GCF_004297345.1 Aquabacterium sp.
CCCAGCAATTGGCCAAGAACCTCTTTCTCAGCAGTGAACGCAACTTCCTGCGCAAGGGTGAAGAGTTCGTCATCACCTTCATGCTCGAAGGCATCCTGGGCAAGGAACGCATCCTGGGCGTCTACCTGAACAACGTGGAATGGGGCGAAGGCGTGTTCGGCGCGCAGGCTGCATCACGCCACTACTTCCAGGTGGAGGCCTCGCAGTTGAGCGCCATGCAGGCGGCCAGGCTGGCCGTGATGCTGCCCGCGCCCAAGCGCTTCGAGCAACAGCCGCGCTCGGGCTACATCATGAGCCGCTCCGGCGTGATCGCAGCCCGCATGGGTGGGGCCGAGCTGCCCTGATCACTTCTTGGCGTTGATGTCGTCCACGCCCTTCTGATAGTTGTCGTAAGGCTGACCAGCTTCTTTCATGCAACGCTGGCGATCATCCATATTGGTCATCGCGTTGCACTGGTTCTGGCGCCAGGCCTGCCCCATGTTGTACGCCGTTTGAGAAGAACACGCGGTCAAGCTCAGTACTGCCAGCAGACCCGCCACGAATGAGATGCGGTGCTTTGTCATGCGCCGCATCTTAGGGCATCAGGCACGGGTCAGCCAATGGCGCCACACAAGCAAATCCACCGACAGGCGCCCTCCACCAAAGCCGGCCACGACCACCGCCAGCGCGCCCCACAAGTAATGATCCTTGAGAGCAGCCGGCGCCAGATCGGGATAGCTGATCACGGCCATGGCGTTCACGAAAAACAAGCCCACCGCAGCGGGCCGGCTCAGCAGCCCCAGCGCCAGCAAGGCAGAAAAACCCAGCTCGCCGCCCGCCCCCATCCACGCGGCCAACTCGGGCGGCAACACGGGCACGTGGTACTCCTCATTGAACAGGAACAAGGTGGCATCCCAATCGCGCACCTTGGTCAGCCCGGATTTGAAGAAGACGTCAAACAAATACAGGCGGGCCCCCAACAATACCAAGGCTTGCGGCCACACCTCCAGGCGTAACCAGGCCTCTATCCAGCCGGACAAACGCGCCCGCAGACGCTTACCCGCCGTGGTCGTGGCCGCCATTGACGTCAAATCGGAAGAAGAAGTGCTGTTCAACATGGGATGCTCCAATCAAGTGCTTCCCTGTTGGTCGCCCATGCTGGCGATTTCTTACACAGCGGCTTACACAGCCCCAGGTGGCGTGCCGCCCGCATCGTCATCCAGGGGCAAGCCCGATTCGCTGCCTTCACGCGCAGCGAAGCCCTTCATGGCATGACGGATGAAGCCGAGCTGCCCACCAAAGTTACGGCACCCCTCGCAGATCCAGGTGTGAACGCGCAGCATGGTGCGCTCCGATACGCCCAGATCGCGCTCCTGGGACTCGGACAGCAGGCGGGTGGCTTGTTCGCAATTCATCATGGCCATCTACATCCACCTCAAGCAGCTTGCGCAAACCAGCGCTGATTCAGGCACTCGCGCAAACGCAGGCGCGCCCGGTGTAACTGCACGAAGGCATTGCTGCTGGTGATGCCCACTGTGTCGCAGATCTCGTCCGTTTCGAAGCCCATGAACTCGCG